>JAYFRI010000166.1:0-4561 GCA_034926015.1 Paludibacter sp.
GGATTTGAATTATTTCAAATATTGTTTTTTGAAATCAACAGGACTTGAGTTTCAGGAGGACAGGCTTGAAGACGATTTTTCAAAACTATCGAAAATTTTACTTCGTTCAAAGACAAATACCTTTATGTATCGCGATTTTCAGAGTCGTAATGTGATGATAAAGGATGAAAAACCGTATTTTATTGATTTCCAGGGAGGTCGTAAAGGTCCTTTGTATTACGATGTGGCTTCTTTTTTGTGGCAGGCCAAAGCCAAATACAGCGATGAACTTCGTGAGGAATTGTTACAGGAATATCTGACTGCGTTGCAAGAATTAATGCCTGTGGACGAAGCTGATTTTCGAAATCAATTAAAGCATTATGTGCTTTTCCGCACTTTGCAGGTGCTTGGAGCTTATGGTTTCAGAGGATATTTCGAGAAAAAACCTCATTTTCTGCAAAGTATACCTTTTGCACTCGAAAATCTTCGTATCATTCTGAGAGACGAAATAGAAGGCTACCCTTATCTGCTTGGTATTCTGAAACAAATGACTGAGCTGAAACAGTTTCGCGAAGTTTCGGTACGTAAACCATTGGTAGTGAAAATCTATAGTTTTTCTTTCAAAAAGGGGATTCCGCATGATGATTCAGGCAACGGAGGCGGTTTTGTTTTCGATTGCCGTGCAGTGAATAATCCGGGTAAATATGAGCGCTATGCTCATTCAACCGGTCTTGACGAGTCGGTGATTCAGTTCCTCGAAGAAGATGGTGAAATTATAACTTTCCTCGAGAATGCCTATAGTCTGGTGGATGCTTCTGTGAAACGTTACAAGGATCGCGGATTTACCCATCTGATGGTTAGTTTTGGATGTACCGGAGGTCAGCATCGTTCGGTATATTCGGCACAAAAAATGGCTGAACATATCAATGCTACTTTTGGGGTAGAAGTTCAACTTATTCATCGTGAGCAAAATAAAGAACAAATTTTTGCAAGTAAATATTGATTGTCGCTGATGAAAGCTTTAATTTTTGCTGCCGGTCTTGGTACCCGCCTCAAACCGCTGACTGATACAATGCCTAAAGCACTGGTACCCATTGATGGAAAACCTTTGCTGGAGCATGTTATTCTAAAACTTAAGGCTGCCGGATTCAATCAAATCATTATCAATGTTCATCATTTCCCGGATCAGATCATTGATTTTTTGAAATCGAAAAATAACTTTGATTTACGAATCGAAGTTTCAGACGAACGCGATAAATTGCTCGATACCGGTGGAGGAGTAAAAAAAGCAAAGTGGTTTTTCGACGATGGGAAGCCCTTTTTGGTTCACAATGTCGATATCCTTTCAAATATTGATTTACAGTCGCTTTATCAACAGCATTTGGAAACTTCGCCACTTGCCACTTTGGTAGTGAGTGAGCGTGATACTTTTCGCTATTTCCTTTTCGATAAAGAAGCCCGATTGAAGGGCTGGATTAATGAGAAAACCGGTGAAGTACGACCTGATCATCTTGCGAATACACAACTATTCAACAAACTTGCTTTTTCAGGTATTCAGGTGCTTTCGCCTGAAGTGTTTAAATTGATGGATCATTTTCCGGATTATTTTTCAATCGTCGATTTCTATCTTCAAAATGCAGCTCAGCAGCAGATAAAAGCATATGTTCCCCAGGCATTAAAAATGATCGATGTAGGAAAACTAAATGTGTTGACTGATGCCGAACAATTTGTAAGGAATGACCAAAACAGCAAATAGTACTTTTATCACAAAACGATAGTTTAATATTTAGTTATCCGTAGTGCATTTAGACTACAAGTGATTTTATGTTGTTTTATATTTCTATTTAAAAGTCTGTTTATCATTTTAATAACAGTCAAAGATGTGATTTTAGATAAACTTCTTTTTTTTGTAACTATCAAAAGTCTTTGCGTAGTTTCGACGAATCAAGAACTGGTCGCAAAGCTGAGAAAAAGTGTTTCAATACGTTTTCTTGTTTTTCTAAAGATATTTCAAATCCATAGGGGTTCCGGTGGCTCGTCGACCGGTTGAATGAACAGAATTATTGAAAAAATGGTACGTATTTAATTGATTTTCAAGAAACAAAAAAAGACTCGCTGTAGTATTACAGCGAGTCTTTTTTAATTAATCACCAATAGATAATTATGATTCAGCAGATCCGGATTGGTCATCTGGTTGTTGATTGTTGAAAGGAGCCAGATAAGTTATCAGAAATGAAGGAATGGTAGCAACCAAAACCCAAATAAAAAATAGTTTATATCCGAGAAAGTCGCTGATGTAACCACTCACCATTGACGGAATCATAAATCCTAGCGCCATAATTCCATCGGCAAAAGCGTAATGAGCCATTTTGTATTTTCCCGGTGCAATTTGCTGCATTATGTAAAGTATAAGGCCTACAAAACCGAAACCGTAACCAAAGTATTCAACAATTACCGCCGCGGCAACTATATATAGATTTTCGGGTTGAAAATAAGCCAAAAGCGCATACATTATAAAAGGAATATTAAACGAGGCACATAGAATCATCAAGGTTTTCTTCAAGCCTCGTTTTGAAGTAAAATAGCCCGCCAGAACGGAGCCCAAGACAAAAGCCGCTGCCCCAAAAATTCCGTAAATCATTCCAATTTCCGATGTCGACAAACCCAATCCACCTTGCTCATGCGTTGCCTTAAAAAATAATGGGGCAATTTTTATTGCAAATCCTTCAGCAAAACGGTATAAAATTACAAAACCAATACTTAATAAGATGTTTTTTTTCTGGAAAAAAGTTTTTGCAACGTCTTTCAATGTTTCAATACCTTCCCTTAAAGATTTAACTTGAGTAGAAGAACCGCCCGATGGCAACATTTTCATGTGATAAACCGACAGTGAAACCATAATAATCCCATAAATCCCCATCACAATCATCCACGCATGAACTACTCCTAACCTTTGTTCAAGTTCGCCTGCCAAATACACTAAAGCACCACCCGATAAAATTTTTGCGACGTTATAAAAGGCTCCCTGCCAACCAACATATTTTGCCTGATCTGTAGGAGAAAGTTCATTCAGATAAATACCAACAGTAGCAATATCATGCGTGGCACCGCTAAATGCAATAATTGCCATAAAGGCTATGGCGAAACTAAAAAAATGAGGTAATTGCAATGAAAATGCAACCAAAGCAAATGTTATTCCGGTAAGCATCTGCGTTGCCACTACGAAGTGTTTTTTTGTTTTGAACATTTCCAACAGCGGACTCCACAGCGGTTTTAATGTCCATGGAATCATGATCAAAGTCGTCCAGAAAGCAATTTTAGCATCAGAGACTCCTAAGTTTTTAAACATAAGTGAAGAGGCTGCTGCAATGGCAACAAATGGTAGCCCCATGGCAAAATAAACGGAAGGCACCCATGATGCTGGATGATGATTTTTAAAGATATTGAACATTATCAGGTTATAAAAAAGTTTTGTGTTTTGAATTATTTACCCATTGCTAATAAAATTACCAATTATGAATTATAAATTAGGAAATAAGTCCCAGCATTTTGCTTCGTGCCAACATACACGCTCCAACCACGCCGGCTCTGTCACCAAGCTTACTCAATTTTATAGCTGTGTCTTTGCTAACCAAATTCAAAGAGTATTTCTTAATCGCACTTTTTATCGGCAAAAGCAGATAATCGCCTGTCTGTGCAACTGCGCCACCAATAATTACCAATTCGGGGTTAAAGAGATTAATGAGTCCTGCAATATGTTTCCCCAGCGTATTTCCTACTTCCTCAATCAATTCTATAGCAAGCATATCATCCTTCAGCGCAGCCTCCAATATATCTTCTTGAATAATCGTATCGCCTTTTTTTAATCTCTTATCCAAAATAGTAGAATTCCCATCGGCCACTTTTTCCATAAATTTTCGATAAATATAAGAGCCAGATGCCTCAGTTTCGAGACAACCTTTTTTACCACAATGACAGATTACTTCGTTGTCGAAAACACCTAAATGACCAAACTCTCCCGAAAAACCAGATTTCCCATAATATAGTTTCCCATCGGTAATGATTCCTAATCCTAAACCCCAACTAATATTGACAAAAAGAATATCTTTTTCGCCTTTTACTACCCCATTCATAAATTCTCCATAAGCCATCGAACGTGAGTCATTATCAATGGTAACATGAATACCTAATCGTTCCTGAAAAACTTCTGTTAGGGGGCGTTCATTGAAAAAGTAAGAACTGTAGCTGTGACCAGTTTCAGTGTTTACTCGTCCGGAAATGTTAATGCCAATACTCAGTATTTTAGATTTTTGAACTGTAAGCTTGTTTACGAATTCGTTAATTATTTCGCATAACTTGTCAAAGCTATCCTGTGTGTTTTCGTAATTAAAAGGAATGCTGTATTTTGAATCAATAATTTCTCCTTTAAAGTTGATGAGAGCGATGTTAATCCGAAATCGCTTCAAATCTACACCTAGAAAATATCCAGAATCAGGATTAAGACCATAAATATTGGGTCGTCGTCCCCCATTGGTCTCTTGCTTTCCAAAATCTAATACAAAACCCTCTTCAATCAACTCAC
>JAYFRI010000184.1:0-2831 GCA_034926015.1 Paludibacter sp.
ATCTGTTGCTCGACCCATATTTCAAAGCTATAGTTGAAAAAGCACAGGCTGGATGGCGTCGTGTTTGTGCTACTGCACTGACCAATGGTATTCCTGTTCCGGCGCTCACCTCAGCGCTTTGCTACTTCGATGGTTTGCGCAGCGAACGTTTGCCGGCCAATCTGTTGCAGGCACAGCGCGACTACTTTGGAGCGCATACTTACGAACGCATTGACAAACCACGCGGAGAATTTTTCCATACTAACTGGACAGGTCGCGGTGGAGATACCGCTTCTACAACTTATGTTGTGTAAGTGTTAGATTATTATTATTTTAAAAGGCTGATTCGATTTTAGGAATCAGCCTTTTTTTTATCTTTTTTGTCTTCAGCCAAAATTCCAGTTATGGTGTTTCAATACTTCCGTCTTTGTATTTTGCAAAACGGCCTTTTTCTCTTGCGTACACCATATCGTCGCGTTCCCAGGGCCAGCCTCCGAATTCAGTGGCGCGGTAATCGGCAAAAGCCTTGTGAATTTCGGCTTCAGTGTTCATTACAAATGGCCCATACTGAACAACTGGCTCGTTGATGGGCTTACCCTGTAAAAGCAAAAGATAAGCATCTGTATGCCCGTTTTTTAATACCATTTCTTTATTGGTGCTTATTTCAAACGACTGCTGTGCCTTTATCTCTTGTCCATCTGCTTCTAAAGTAGTGCCCCGGTAAAAATAAAGTGTGCGTTTAGTTGTCATAGCTACTGCTGGTAATGTCCATTCAGCATCAGCCTGAATTTTAATGCTCCATATAGCCACTTCGTTCTCGGGCGAAGCAGCCCATGAGTCGGGTGCTGGCGTGGGCGAACTTACACCTTCGATACTACCAGCAATAAGTTTTACTTCGGTTCGTTTTCCGTTTCTATCCTCTGTTTTGTAGATCGGTATTTGCTCGTTCCATAGCATTTTAAAGTGAGGTTCAGCGAACTTTTTAGAACCGGGTAAATTAAGCCATACCTGAAAAAGTTCAAGCGGGTTTTCTTTTTCAGTTTCGATCAAAGGAAACATTTCACTGTGCTGAAGTCCTTTTCCGGCGGTCATCCACTGCACATCGCCCATCCCATAGCGCCCGGCTTGTCCCCACGAATCGGCATGATCCACAATGCCTTCGAGCACTATGGTTACAGTTTCGAAACCACGGTGCGGATGAACAGGAAAACCCGGAATTGTTTGTCCGTGATACATACGCCAGCCATCTTTTATTTGAAAATCCTGTCCGATATTACGTCCTGTAAGTAGATTTGCTTCCGGGCCCATGTTTGGCTTCCCGACCGGATATTTATCGTTGTGATGAGCACAAAAAAGGAAGGGATTGGATACTTCCCACATAAAGCCGAGTGCTTTGATATTCGAAATGTTATTCATGTGATTTTTTTTGGGGAATGATTTTATCTTAAAACAAATGCATCTATGTTTTTGTTTCACTGCACGGAAAATAGGACGGAAGTGAAACCTGAAAACATAAATTTGGTATTAAAAGGTATTATGGCTATTTAAGTTTGTAGTTGGGTTATTGTTTTATATTTTCCTGCATGTCTGATATGTGAAAATGAATTCGTACTTTTGAACATTCCAATTTTATAGGACTAAACCCTAAAATATACAATCGTTCAATGTACAAGTTCAATTATTTTTCTTTTTATAAAAAAACAAATCAAATATTTGGTTTTCTATTGGTTATATTTATCCTTGCGGCTTGTACTGATAACAAAAGAGCGGACAATAATACAACGTCAGAACAAGAGTTGGCACAAGCTGAAGAGGTTGAAGAAGTGATACCTGCTTTAGATACACTGCTCTACAATACAAAAATAAATACTATTGCCAATGGCGATACTACAGGTTTATGGCCGGTAAAAAATCAACCTTATCCACTTCCGGGAGCGATTCTTCCTTTCAAAAGGGTGGTGGCTTATTACGGCAACCTTTATTCGAGCAAGATGGGTATTCTGGGTGAATATCCACCGATCGAATTATGGAAAAGACTCAACGCCGAAGTGAAAGCCTGGGAGAGGGCCGATTCGTTGACAGCCGTGCAACCGGCCATTCATTATATTGCAGTTGTAGCGCAAGGCAGCCCCATGAAAGATGGAACTTATCGTACGCGCATGCCGCAAGCTCAGATCGATTCGGCATTGGCTATTGCAGCCATGGGTGATGCCATTGTTTTTTTGGATATTCAGGTGGCATTAAGTAAACTCCAGGACGAAGTGCCTCTGCTCGAAAAATACCTCATGCTGTCTCATGTACATTTGGGGATCGATCCCGAGTTCTCGATGAAAACCGGAAGTAAGCCCGGAACAATAATTGGAACAATGGATGCTGAGGATGTCAATTACTGCTCGGAATATCTTGCAACGTTGGTGAAAAAACACAATTTACCGCCCAAAATACTGATTGTTCACCGATTTACCCGAGGAATGCTAACCAACTACAGGCATATAAAGCTTCGCCCTGAAGTACAGATTGTAATCAACATGGATGGTTGGGGAGCGCCGGCACTTAAAAACAATACGTATCGTCAGTATGTTTATCGCGAACCGGTGCACTTTACAGGCTATAAACTTTTTTACAAAAACGATTTGAAAAATCCTCCCCGTCGTTTGCTCACCCCTGATGAGTTAATGAAACAGACGCCGCAGCCTGTTTATATTCAGTATCAATGATAAGCTTGAAAGAGAATGAAAAGGCTTGTTGTTTCAATATCAATTTTGTTGCTGTCGGTTGTTGCTGTGTTGGCTGTGCAAATCAGTTCTGATAGTAAAAAGCTGATATTAAACGAAAAGCTTCAGTATAAAGTG
>JAYFRI010000360.1:0-2465 GCA_034926015.1 Paludibacter sp.
TCGGGCCGTTTGCGAATGCCGATTTGGCAAAATCTTATCTTATCCGCATGGTGAAGGAACGTTCGTTGTTCGATCACCTGAAAGGAACCGATTACCGTAACCTGCTTGGTTCGCAGAAAAACCTGAACACAATGCTCCAGCAGAATGCAATGAGTACGTACTTCGAATTTATGCAACAGTATTATCTAAAATAGCAGTTGATATTAGTTATAAAAATTACTGTCGATAAAAAAACAACAAATGAGAAAAGACCGAATACTTTGGGCTGATGACGAAATTGATTTACTTCGCGCCTATGTTTTGTTCCTTGAAGAAAAAGGTTACGAAGTAGTAACTGCAACCAATGGGAAAGATGCGGTGGAACTCTGTCAGAAAGAATCGTTCGACATCATTTTTCTCGACGAAAACATGCCCGGACTCAGCGGACTTGAAACACTGGCGCTGATCAAGGACATTGATCCAAATGTGCCTATGGTAATGATTACCAAAAGCGAAGAGGAAAACATTATGAACATGGCCATTGGCAACAAAATTGCCGACTACCTGACCAAACCGGTAAATCCCAGCCAGATTCTTCTTACACTCAAGAAAAATATCCATAAAAAAGAAATCGTTTCCGAGCATACCACTACTTCGTATCGTACCGAATTTGGCAAAATTGGTATGCAAATAAACGACTCGCTGACTTACGACGATTGGGTGGAAGTGTATAAAAAACTGGTTTACTGGGAACTGGAACTCGCCGAGACCGATAACGGCATGGACGAGATGCTGCGTATGCAGAAAACCGAGGCCAACAATACTTTCAATAAGTTTGTAAAACGAAATTATCAGTCGTGGTTCGAACAGCCTGAAAAACGGCCTCTACTCAGTCCCGACATCTTCAAAACAAAGGTATTTCCTCTGCTCGACAAAGGCGAAAAGGTTTTCTTTATTCTTGTCGATAACTTCCGTTACGATCAGTGGAAAGTGATTCGCGAGCTAATGAGCGAACTCTTCACTTTCACCGACGAGGGAATGTATTGCAGTATGCTTCCAACGGCCACACAATATGCCCGAAACGCTATTTTCTCAGGTCTTTTGCCTTTGCAGATTCAGCAATTGTTTCCTAATTTATGGGTAGATGAGGATGAGGAAGAAGGTAAAAATCTGAACGAAAAGGATTTGATCGAAACGCAACTGAAACGTTACAGAAAAAATTATAGTTTCTCGTATCACAAAGTAAACGAATCGCCATTTTGTGAAAAACTCATCGAGCAACTTCCACGCCTCGACAGCAACCAGTTGAACGTGATTGTGCTGAACTTTATCGATATGCTTTCGCACGCACGCACCGAATCGAAAATGATGCGTGAACTGGCCAACGACGAACAGGCTTATCGCTCGCTTACCTTGTCGTGGTTCAGACATTCGCCAACATACGAACTCATGAAAGCCATTGCCCGACGCGGCTACAAAGTGATTTTCACTACCGATCATGGCACTATCCGTGTGGATAACCCGATAAAAGTAATTGGCGACAAAAACACAAACGTAAACCTCCGTTACAAGGTAGGTAAAAATCTGAGCTATAATAAAAAAGAAGTTTTCGAAGTAATGCAACCTGCAAAAATCGGCTTGCCAAGTCCGAATGTGAGTTCAGCTTACATCTTTGCCGGCAACGACGACTTTTTTGCGTACCCGAACAACTACAACCATTATGTGAGCTATTATAAAAACACATTTCAACATGGCGGAATTTCGCTCGAAGAAATGCTGATACCGCTGGTGGTGATGGAGCCTAAATAAAGGCTGCCCATAAATCTGCCCATAACCCCCTGAAGGGGGAATAAGAGAGTATCATAGAACTAACTTTCCCATAAATGGGAATATAAATTACAATTGATAATTATTAATTATTTTGAGAAATAACGATAAAAAAATGAATATCGATAAAAACATACAAGACAAGAGTAACTCCAGTTCCCCCTTTAGAGGGTTAGGGGGCAGCTTAGGGGTTAGGGGTCATTCATATACGAACGTAAAAGACCTCGGCAATTTGCAGGAGGCAATAAAAGAAGCTTTAGAAATAAAGAAAAACCGTTTTGGTTACAAACATTTGGGCGAAAACAAGACACTTTTGATGGTATTCTTCAACTCCAGTTTACGCACACGCCTCAGCACTCAAAAAGCAGGAATGAACCTTGGAATGAACACCATGGTGCTTGATGTAAATGCCGGAGCATGGAAACTTGAAACCGAACGTGGCGTGGTAATGGACGGCGACAAACCCGAACACATTCTTGAGGCTATTCCCGTAATGGCCAGCTATTGCGATGTGATTGGAGTGCGTGCTTTTGCTCAGTTCGAAAGTAAGGAGTTCGACTATCAGGAAACCATTATCAATCAGTTTATCAAATATTCAGGAAAACCGGTTTTCAGCATGGAAGGTGCCACTTCGCATCCTTTGCAGGCTTTTGCTGATC
>JAYFRI010000053.1:0-4349 GCA_034926015.1 Paludibacter sp.
TCGATGGCCATCTGAGAAATAACGTACGACATGTTCTTTAACTTGGCATTGTACTTCATGCTGCCCCACTTATTGGCGCCATTAGGCAGGTATTCGGCATCATTGTTTTCGTTATCGATGGTGTCGAACAGGTTTTCAAGATTGTAAAAACCAACGGCACTGAGTTGAACTTTTACATTTTTAGTTTCCGCCGTTTGCCCGGCTACATCTTTTTTGGACGAACAGGACATAGCAACAGTCAGTGCTAATGCAAGGGCAAACGCTGTTTTGAACCTTAATTTTATTACTTTCATTTTGACTTTTATTTTTTTTAATAAGCTTTTCTGAATACTTTGTTCAGTACATAAATTAAATGGGGCAACAAAAGTGAGAAAAAAATATGAGAGAAAAAAACAATGCCTGCAAATATTTACTGTTTCCACAGAGCATGAATCGAAAACGGAGCATTTCATACAGTATAATATCTAAAACAATTACTGATCTGATAGTGTTTTATTTCTAAAGTAATGAAGAATCAAGCTGTTGTTTATCAGCGTAAAAGTAATAGCTGGTTTGGAAAATATCAATAAATTGCTGGTAAATTGCATAGAAATAGAAAATTTAAATAAAAAGTTGATACTTAATTGGCAAAAAGATGCTAAATTGCACGCCCTTTTTTCGGATCGAAGAAAGTGACGCTTAAAAAAATCAAAACAAATAAATTACAATCATTAGTATGAGAAAACTTTCGTTGATACTTTTAGTATCTGTAATGGCGGTTACAAGTGCTTTGGCTCAGACAAGAGTCAAAGGCATAGTGAAAATTGCCGGAAGTGAAGATCCTCTTCAGGGGGCAAAAATCACTTTACTTCAGCAAAACATTTCATCCCAAACCAATGCCAATGGAGAATTTTTATTAAGTTACATCGAATCGGGCGACGAGGAAATAAGCATCTCGAAACAAGGATACTTTCAAAACATAAAGCTTGTCAACCTAAAAAAAGATGCTGAAACTGACCTTGGAGTGATCTATTTGCAAGCCGACACGCAACTTGAAATGAAACAGGAAGTTTTGTTGCAATTGAGCGAAAGTTCGTTGGAAAACGAAAGCAGCATTCAGAGTGGCGAAGGTTCGTTTTTTTCGAAAAACGATGTTTATCTTTCGCAAACAAGTTATTCGTTCAGTGCCATGCGCTTCCGTACCCGCGGTTACGATAACAAATACGAATCGACCTATATCAACGGTGTACATTTTGTAGATTCAGAAAGAGGTGGTTTTAATTACTCGTCCCTGGGTGGATTGAACAATGCTTTCCGTAACAAAGACATAACTTACGGTTTTTCGCCGAATACATTTGCTTATGGCAACTTAGGTAACAATACAAATGTGACAGCCAACGCAAGTGCTTTTGCTACAGGCTCGCATGCTAACATTGCTTTTTCGAACCGGGCTTACCGATTGCGTGGACAATTTACGCACGCCACTGGGATGCAGAACAATGGTTGGGCTTTCGCCGTTTCGGGCGTAGTTCGCTGGGCTGACGATGAAGGTATTCTGAAAAGTAATGTAGATGGTAATTTCTATAATTCGGGAGGACTATTCCTTTCGGCCGAAAAGAAAATAAACGAAAATCATCGTCTTTCGTTGATTGCTTTTGGCGCTCCCACACGTAGGGCAGGTCAATCGGCAGTGACAAAAGAAACACACGATTTAGTAGGTGGTTCGGTATATTACAATCCTTATTGGGGTTATCAGAACGGAAAAATCCGTAACTCAAGAATCGTTGAATCTTTCGACCCTACTGCTGTCCTTTCGCACGAATGGAAAATAAGCGAAACACAACGCCTGCGTAGCGGTTTAGGTTTTCATCACAGCTGGTACAGCAATTCTGCTTTTTCGTACGATGGATTGAACCCCGGACCGGATTATTACCGCAATATGCCAAGCTTTATTAATGATGATGATGTGATGCGCGAAAGATCGACACAACTGTGGAAAACAGATGAGTACACCCGCCAAACCAAATGGGATGAGATTTACAGAGCTAACAGACTCAATAACGATGATAATCCTAACGGACAGGCGCGATATATTCTGGAACGCAGACACAACGATTTGATGGAAACAATATTAAATTCGGTTTACACCAATCAGTTCAACAAAAACCTGAAACTTACTGCAGGAGTTGAAGCCCGTGTGTCGAAAGGAATGCATTATGTAACAATTGACGATATGTTGGGTGCCAACCAGTACATCGATAAAGATACATATGCCGAACGCGATTTGGTGGGTGGAACTTTACAGGATGCCGATCCTAGAATTATCGAGAATGACATCAACGATCCCGATAAAATCAAGACCAAAGGCGATATCATTCGTTACAATTATGATATGAACGTTACAACTGCCAATGCTTTTGCGCAGGCCGAATGGAAAACTTCGCAATTCAGTGCTTTTGCTGGTGTGAAGGCAACATACACACAGTTTTACCGTTATGGTCATATGGAGAACGGACGTGCATGGTACCTGAGCGAAGTGAAGGGACAGGATGTAAATTCATATGGAAAAAGCCAGACATGGTTCTTTACCGATCCTTCGGTAAAAGCAGGTTTTACATACAATGTCGATAACCGTAGTGTTATTTCGGCCAATGTGCTTGCCGAAACAAGAGCTCCGCTTGTGCAGGATGCTTATGTGTCGGAACGTATCAAGGATGTGCTTGTTAAGAATCTTACCGGCGAAAAAATCCTAACCTACGATTTAAGTTATTCGTTCAATTACAAAGTGATTCGCGGACGTGTAAGCGGTTTCCGCACACATGTGAACGATGCTGTGGAAAAACTCGGTTATTACGACGATGAATACCGTACTTTTATCAATCACCTGTTGAGTGGAGTGAATAAAATTTACCAGGGCGTGGAAGTAGGCCTTTCGATACCTATCAATTCAATGTTTACAGTGTCGACAGCCGGAACTTATGCCGATTATCGCTACACCGACGATGCCACGGGCATCAAGAGTTACGAAAACGGAGCTGTTAACGACATCAGCGAAAAAGTGTTGATCAATGGATTGCGTATTAGCGCAGGACCTCAGCTGGCAGCTAACATTACGCTCGATTTCTTTTACGAACGTTGGTTTGCCGACATTACATTAAATTATTACGACAACAATTATCTTGATTTTGCGCCAAACCGTTTTACCGAAAGCAACCAGCAAACGCTGAAAACTTATCCTGATCTTTATGAAAAATTAGGGAAACAGGAAAAATTGCAGGGTGGTTTTATGCTCGATGCTTCGGTAGGTAGACTTATCTATCTGAAAAACAGAAATTCATTGAATTTCAATTTAAGTGTGAGCAATGTACTGAATAATACAAATATGATTACCGGTGGATATCAGCAGGCACGTATTCCAATGAGTAGTGGAGCCATCAATCCTAAAGGTGCCGATTGGTTCCCTAACAAATACTATTATGCGTGGGGGCTTAATTTATTTTTCCATGTTGGGTATAAATTTTAATAAAGTAATAAAGAAGAATTTCAGATATGAAAAATACATTTAAAATATCGTTTGCAGCGGCTGCACTATTTGCTTTTGTAGGTTGCACACAATATAATATGGAGCCGGAATCTGGCTTATCCAAGGGTGTGAAAATAAATTCTACAATCACCGTTTCCGATTTGAGAACAACCTATATGAAGTCGGCCGAGCTTTTTACGGCTGATAGAATAACTGCCGACAAGCAACTTGTTATCAACGGCATTGTAACAAGCACCGACATCGAAGGCAATGTGTACAAATACATCGCCGTGAAAGAAGAAACGCCCAACGGACAATCCATTCGTATTTCGGTGGATGCTTCCGGTATCTCAGGTCTTTATCCCATTGGTCAGCGCGTTTCGGTGATTATGAACGATTTGTGTATTGGTAAATACGGCGATAGTCCGCAGGTGGGTATTTATTATACACGCCCTAAAGATGGCCGTATTTCTCCGGGAGCCATTCCTATGGAAATAGCGCGTGAGCATATCATTCCCTATGGCGAACCGGAACCTCAGGCTGTGGTGGCCGATACCATGACGATAGCTCAGATCAATGCAGCTCCCCGCGAAACGATGCATTACCGCCTTGTTTGCATTAAAAACGTATGGTTTACAGGCAAAGGTTTCGATTTTGGGAAGCCTGCTACAATTGCCGATAATTTGAAAATTTTTGCTCCTACTACAAATGGTATTGGTTTCCCTCAATCGCGCGAAATACAGGATGGAACAGGTAGCGCTGTGGTAGCCACCAGCGAGTTTGCACGCTTTGCACAGCAAAGGCTTCCGGCTGCCACTTACAAAGGGAACATCACGGTACTCGTGAG
>JAYFRI010000046.1:0-12724 GCA_034926015.1 Paludibacter sp.
ACGATGCAAAGATAAGGTGTATTTGGTACACTTGCAAGAGTTTTCGAAAATATTAGGGCGAAAAACGTGTTTTATAACATATTTTTAGATGAATCGAGCTATTTTCAACTCAATATTAAGAGATTTTCATGTTTTAAAACATGAAAAAAGGCTATTCTGAGATTTCAGTTACCTGATAACCGATATTGTCAATCGTTTTTATGATTGTGTCATTGCTAACTTCCTTGCTCAAAACTAATTTCGCTGAATTAGTTTCGAGGTAAACTTTGGCTTCAACGCCATCGATACTATTCAATACTTTTTCGACGCGGGCCGAACAATGGCCACAGCTCATACCTGAAATTTTTAATGTTTTGTTTGTCATGGTTTTGTATTTGTTTTTTGTTATTTCATTTTTGTTGTGCATTGTGTGTTTTTTTGTCAAAGATTAAATCCTGGGTTTAAACTTCAGCAATCGTAACGAATTAAGCACCACCGAAACTGAGCTAAAACTCATGGCTCCTGCTGCGAACATAGGGTTGAGCTTCCAACCTAATAACGCATAGAAAACGCCAGCAGCCAATGGGATACCGATAATGTTATAAAAAAATGCCCAAAACAGATTCTGTTTAATGTTGATGATCACCGATTTGCTCAGTTGAAATGCAGCAACTACATCTATCAGATTGTTTCGCATCAACACCACATCGGCCGATTCGATGGCAATATCGGTGCCTGCTCCAATAGCAATTCCCACATCGGCTCTGACTAATGCTGGTGCATCGTTTATACCATCGCCTACCATTGCCACTATTTTCCCTTCGTTCTGTAACCGTACAATCTCCTTTTCCTTATCCTGTGGCAATACCTCTGAAACTGAGGCCGAAATGCCGAGAAGATGTTGGATATATTGAGCCGTTTTGCTATTATCGCCTGTAAGCATTATTACTTCCAATCCCATTTCTTTGAGGCGCGAGATTACCGATTTGCTGTTCTCTTTCAGCACGTCAGCCACGCCAATCAAACCTATAGCCATTTGGTCTTTAGCTATAAATAAAGGCGTTTTTCCTTCTTCTGCCCACTGATTTGCAATCGCCACAAAGTCCTTGCTGACGATATTATTCTCATTCATAAGCTGAATGTTACCGGCAGTATATCGATTGCCGCTGATGTCGGCTTGTATACCTCGTCCGGGAATTGTTATGAAATTTTCGATATCGAGTAATTGTAAATTGCGTTTTTCGGCCTCAAATATAACAGCATCGGCAAGTAAATGTTCCGATGCTTTTTCAAGCGAATAGGCCAATTGAAGTAATTCGTTCTCGTTGAGATTATTATCCGAAATAATATCAGTGATTTTTGGTTTACCTTCGGTGAGTGTTCCTGTTTTGTCCAATACCACTGTGTTTATTTTATGCGTAGTTTCAAGTGCTTCAGCCGATTTAAATAACAATCCATATTCGGCTCCTTTGCCCGTGCCTACCATAATGGCAACAGGAGTGGCAAGTCCTAATGCACAGGGGCATGAAATAACAAGTACCGCAATGCCAATTGATAAAGCAAAATCAAATGGATAACCCAATAATAACCAAACAATTACAGAAACAATGGCAATAGCAATCACCACAGGCACAAAAACAGCACTGATGCGGTCGGCCATTTTTGAAATGGGAGCTTTGGATGCAGATGCCTCCTCCACCAAACGTATAATTTGTGAAAGGGTGGTGTCGTTACCAACTTTTGTGGCACGAAATGTAAAGTAACCTGTTTTATTGATGCTGGCCGACAATACTGACTGTCCGGCATCTTTATAAACAGGCATGCTTTCACCCGTCAAAGCCGATTCATCGATGTTTCCGCTCCCCGAAACAATAATTCCATCTACGGGAATGCTTTGTCCGCTTCTCACAAGAATTAAATCACCTGAATTAATTTCTTCAACAGCAACTTCTACCTCAATCCCATCCCGAATAATTATAGCGGTTTTTGGGGTTAAATCAATCAGACGTGAAATAGCGTCCGAAGTACGGCGTTTCGACCTGGCTTCGAGGTATTTTCCTAATGTAATAAGTGTAAGTATGGTTGCGCCGGATTCGAAATACAAATCGTGTGAAAATTGCATCACAGTATTCATATCGCCATGTCCTAAACCGTAACCGATCCGGAAAATGGCAAACACGCCGTAAGCAATGGCCGCCGAAGCACCAATTGCAATCAGTGAATCCATATTAGGAGCTGCCCGGAATAAACTTTTGAAGCCGCCAATAAAATATTTTTTATTTATAAATGCAATGGGCAATGTTAGCAGAAACTGGGTAAAAGCAAAGGTTAGCGCATTTTCGTGCCCCAGGAAAGTTGCAGGCAATGGCCAGCCGAACATGTGTCCCATCGAAAGGTAAAGTAGCGGAACAAGAAAAACAAGCGAAATCCACCAACGGCGTTTCATTTCGACCTGCTCCAGCTGCACATAGTCGATCTTTTTTGTTTCGGTAGTCTCTGACGTTTTTTCTGTTTTTACGTGAACTTCGTAACCGGCATCTTCCACCGATTTACTAATAGCATCAGTGTTTATTTTCGTCTCGTCGTAACTCACTGTCATGCTGTTGTCGAGCAAATTTACCTGAACAGTTTGTATTCCTTCAAGCTTATTTACGCTTCTCTCCACATGTGCCACACACGAAGTGCAAGTCATTCCTGTGACTGCATATTTCTCTGTTTTCATAAAAATCACTTTAAAATTATGAAACAGATAGAATCATGTATTGTTTTGGAAGTTTAGGTTTGTTATAAAAAATAGCACTGATTGATAAAAGCTTATTGAATAATGTCCAGCTTCTGAATGGAACATTTCAAATCTGAGTTCTCTGTACGGTCATCAATAAAGCTATTGTTCTGTTTTGAATCCTGTTTTTTTAACTATCAATATTATTGTTGAATGGCATTTCAGGTAAAGCATGGCTATTTAGAATATTACCGGACCAGATTTTAATTTAAGTTTTTTGCGCACACTGCTGGGTGGAGTTGCGATTGATTGGTCAAAATGAGGGAGTTCGTTACTAAATTTTCCTTTAAGTTTGGTGCTGTCGGTCAGCACAAAATTAAAATCAATGTACTTTGTGTTGTTCATGCTTTCTACTGTAAATGAACCTCTTGATATAAGTTTTTGAACCGAAAAATTACTTTTTTTCTCGATAAAATAAATAGAAGCTCCAATCACATATTCGTTATTATCTGCTTTGAATTTTTCGCCCGGCGCCACCGTGAACGGAGCTTCTGATTTCGAAATTTCGTACACTCCATCGGGAAGAATGGTGTCGGTTGGTGAGATAAAAATATCTTCGAGGAACAGATATTGCCCAATACCATCGAGGCTACCGGTACTATCGACAAACAGCGAATCGGAGAACAATGACAAAGAAATCACATTGTTATCATTCATATATTCCGAATAATAGGGTCCGTAAAACTCGGCATATCCCCAGCTGTATGTAGGATTCGTATTGTATTTGTATTCAAGTGCCGGATCGTTTGTTTTGCAGGAAACGAAGAGAACAGAAGAAAACAACAGTACAAAAATCAGGTTTTTCATCAACTATATTTTTAAACAACTAACGGAGATGTAGTGAAATTATTTCAATTTAATGCATTTTTCCGGATATAACGTATCGGGTACAATACAGCTATAAGCCCCATAGCGATTACTGTGAGAAATACAAAGAAAGCATCAGCCAGATTGGTTACTACAGGATACGCGTCAACCACATAGCCTGTACCGAGCTTCACAATTCCATAATATTCCTGAATAATGCAAATCAGGGTTCCCAAAACAATTCCGGTTGTTGCTCCGATAAATGAAATCATCCAACCCTCGTAAAGAAAGATGCGTTGAATAAGTTTGTTGTCGGCGCCCAAACTTCTTAGCGTTTCAATATCAGCTTTTTTATCGATAATAAGCATAGATAAAGAGCCGATAATGTTAAAGCTGGCAATGAGTAGAATAAAGCTAAGAATCAGAAAAGTAATCCATTTTTCTATTTTCATAATTTTGAAAAAGCTTTCCTGCTGCTCGTATCTGTTTTTTACATTATACTCCTTACCGAGTAAGGCCTGAATTTGCTGCTGAGCGTTTTCGGCATTTACGTTGGGTGCTAATTTCAATTCTACACACGAAACGACAGATGCATCGTACTCAAATAATTCACGTGCCAATTGAATGGATACCAACACATAATGGTCGTCGTACTGTAGTTGCTGTACCGAAAAAATTCCTGAAATAAATAGTTCAGACTGATTAAAGCTATTTTCGGGCCGAAGAAGGTTAATATTTGAAGTTCGCTTTGGGGCATATATGTACAACGGATCGATAAAATGAGCTCCTAAACCCAGTACTGCTGCTACTCCAACTCCCGGTACCGCACGTTCAAAAGCTCCATCGTACAACACAAAATCGCCATCATACATAATGCTGTCAATTTCGGTGAGCTTGGCAAAGTTGGACGTAACTCCTTTTACGGTGGCCGGCATTTGTTTGTCATTGAAACGCAATAAGGCATTTTCTTCCACCACTTCGGTAAATACAGCCACCGATTTTAACTTCTTTACCTGTTCAAATTTTTCTGTAGCAGTATCAAATGTTTTACCCTGAGCAAGTGTAATTTTCAGATCAGGATCGAAGGACGAAAACATACCGGCAATAAGCGATTCGAAACCATTAAAAACCGACAGAACAACTATAAGCGACATTGTGCCAATGGCCACACCGGCAGCCGAAACTCCCGAAATGACATTGATGGCATTGTGTGATTTTTTTGAAAATAAGTAGCGGCGGGCTATCCTTAACGAAAAGGAAAGTCCGCGCCATTTATCTGTTATTTTTGAGTTTTGGTCCGGCATCAAAATTTCAATTAATCAAGTTCGATAACTTCACCCTCTTTTAAAGGAGAAGGTGGATCTTGTTTCAGCAGATTATCAATATTCTCAAGATAATCTAATGAGTCGTCGTTATGAAAGAAAAGTTCAGGAACGATACGTAACTGATTGCGTACGCGTTTTCCCAAATCAAAGCGAATGGCTTTGGTATCGGCGTTTACCTGTGCTAAAACAGCTGCAGCTTTATCGCTGGGGAAAATACTTAAATGTGTGCGTGCAATGCCCAAATCAGGGCTAATGCGTACAGAGGTTACTGTAATCAATGTTCCCTGCAGCTCGCGTGCGTATAACAAAAAGATTTCTCCTAACTCTTTTTGCAACATTCTCGATATTTTTTGTTGTCTTGTTGTTTCCATAAATTAATTTGATTCTGTATGAATCTGGTATTTTTAATTGTCTGTTGTTTAATTAATTATTTATGTTTCAGTTGATCCATTAGCCTACAGAGAAAGTCGTATTGAGATTATAAAGGTCATTTCACATTTCTTATCGATGGTAGTTTATTACAAAATGGAATGAACTGAATTTCGATCAATACATCACTTTATATCTTCCACTCAAACCCGTCTTTCGTATCTTTTATCTCAAAGCCCAAAGCTGTGAGCTCGTTGCGGATTTTATCGCTTGTTGCCCAGTCTTTATTGCGTTTGGCTTCGAGGCGCATATTCAAAAGCAGATCAATCGCCTGTTTGTAAGCTTCGTTGGTGCCTGTAGCAGCTGTTTCAACTTTTAAGCCGAGCAAATCCTCGATCATGAGTTTGAAAACAGATTGCAATTCTTCCAAATCGCCTGCCGAAATTGTAGCTTTTCCATCGTGTACCGAATTGATGGCTTTGAGCGCTTCGAACAAATACGAAATGGCAATAGGCGTATTCAAATCGTCGTTGAGCGCTTCCTCGCATTTGGCACGAAGTCCGGCTGTATCCACGCTACTTGTAGCCGAAGGCGATAGTTTTTGCAAACGTGCATAGCCGTCCATCAAGCGTTCCAGACCTTTTTCGGATGCTTCGAGTGCTTCGCTACTAAAATCCACCGTACTGCGGTAGTGTGCCTGTAAAATGAAGAAACGAATGGTCATTGGGCTGAATGCTTTCGAAAGCAATTTGTGATTTCCGCTGAAAAATTCATCGAGTGTAATGAAATTGCCTAATGATTTTCCCATTTTTTGTCCGCCAATGGTAATCATATTATTGTGCATCCAATACTTCACACTGTCCTTGCCCAGGCCGGCTCTGTTTTGTGCAATTTCGCATTCGTGGTGCGGAAACATAAGGTCCATGCCGCCGCCATGTATGTCAAACTCTTCGCCTAAGTATTTGGTTCCCATGGCAGAACACTCCATGTGCCAACCCGGAAAACCTACACTCCAGGGAGCATTCCAGCGCATAATATGTTCGGGCGAAGCTTTTTTCCAAAGTGCAAAATCCACACTTCGGCGTTTCTCGCTTTGTCCGTCGAGTTCGCGTGTGGTTTCGAGCATTTCATCGATATTACGACCCGAAAGAATGCCGTAATTATTTGATTTATTGTATTTTTCTACATCGAAATACACCGATCCTTCGCTTACATAAGCAAATCCCGCATCGAGAATTTTTTGTGTAAACTCAATCTGCTCCATAATATGTCCCGAAGCATGCGGTTCGATACTTGGCGGCAATACATTGAGCGCTTCCATGGCTTTGTGATAGCGGTTTACGTAATACTGTACCACTTCCATAGGCTCCAATTGGTCGAGACGCGCTTTTTTAGCAATTTTATCTTCGCCGCTATCAGCATCGTTCTCCAAATGACCCACATCGGTAATATTGCGTACATAACGCACTTTGTAGCCCAAGTGCTGCAAATAGCGAAATAAAATATCGAAAGTAATGGCAGGACGTGCATGTCCCAAATGTCCATCGCCATAAACGGTTGGACCGCACACATACATGCCCACTTTGTTTTCGTGCAGCGGAATGAATTGCTCTTTTTTGCGTGTAAGTGTGTTGTAAATGTATAATTTATGTTCCATATTACCCTTAACCCCTGAGGGGGATTATATTAGTATTTATTCTTTTTTGTCGATTAGTATTTGTAATTTTCCAAAGCCTATAGGGTTCGTGTTCATTTTAAAATAGCATACCCTGTTCCCCCAATTTCACTTTCCCCAAATGTTTATAGGCCAATTCCGTTACTTCTCGTCCACGTGGCGTGCGTTTCATAAAACCCTCTTTGATTAGGAAAGGCTCGTAAACTTCCTCCAGCGTACCTGCATCTTCGCCAAGTGCTGTGGCGATGGTTGTTAAGCCTACCGGACCACCTTTAAATTTATCGATAATGGTGTTCAGAATTTTGTTGTCGATTTCGTCCAAACCATATTTGTCAATATTTAAAGCTTCGAGCGCATAAAGTGCAATTTCAAGGTCGATGGTACCATTGCCTTTTACCTGCGCAAAGTCGCGTACACGGCGCAGTAATGCATTGGCAATTCGCGGAGTGCCACGACTACGACCTCCAATTTCTACGGCAGCTTTTTGTTCGATGGGAACATTGAGTAGATTGGCTGATCGCTTGATAATTCCTGTAATTACTTCAATATCATAATACTCGAAATGGCTATTGATGCCAAAACGGGCGCGGAGCGGAGCTGTAAGCAATCCGCTTCGGGTAGTGGCGCCAATAAGCGTAAAGGGATTCAGTTCGAGCTGAATAGACCGCGCACTCGGGCCTTTATCTATCATGATATCAATGCGATAATCCTCCATGGCGGAATACAGATATTCTTCCACAATAGGACTCAGGCGATGAATCTCGTCGATAAAAAGCACATCGTTAGGTTCGAGGCTGGTCAGTAGTCCGGCCAGGTCGCCCGGCTTGTCGAGCACAGGTCCCGAAGTTACTTTAAAGCCTACATTCAATTCGTTGGCAATGATGTTCGAAAGCGTTGTTTTTCCCAATCCCGGAGGTCCGTGCAGCAACACATGGTCGAGCGATTCGGTGCGCATACGGGCAGCCTGCACGAAAATTTTCAGGTTCTCCACAATTTTGTTTTGTCCCTTAAAATCATCGAATGTCAGCGGTCGCAAAGCGTTCTCGAACTCTTTCTCACCATTTTTATTGTTTCGTATGTCGAAGTTTTCTTCCATTTTTTATGTTTTCCGCAAAGCTTTTGAAAGTATTTATTATTTCACGCAAAGCCGCAAAGGCGCAAATTTAATATGTCGTTTTTATGAAATTGTGAGTTGAAGAACCTGAACGCAAAGAGAAAATCTTCGATTTTCTAAATTCTAAATTTTTTATTTGCACCTTCGTAAAATACTATGTTCATAAGTTATTTACAATTCGCTTTATGCCATCTTTAATCAGATATTCATTAAAATTAATAAGTAATCCAAGCTTTAGATCAGTCAATTTCAAATACGTTAAAACCTGTTTGTAATGTACGGGAGCTATTTCTTCAACCGACTTTAATTCAATTATAACCTTACTCTCAACAATTAAGTCGGCCCTGAAGCCTATTTCTAATTGTTTTTCCTTCCAAATAACCGGAATTGCTTTTTGACGTTCAACCGTTAATCCATAATTTTTGATTTCGCAAAACATTATTTCTTCGTAAACAGACTCCAAAAGGCCCGGGCCAATTTTGGTATGGACTTTATATGCTATATCAACGACAATTTTAGATATTTCATTTTCAGTCATATTCTTTGTATTTTTTTTGATAGTAGCGATCAGTCGCTGGTTATGCTGATAAATAATTATTTAACCACATTTCTACTCAAATCAGAAAAGTATTCTTTTTGAACACTTATAAAGAGAACCAATCCTTAGCGTCTTAGCGCCTTTGCGTGACACTCTATTTTGTCAAATCTTTAAACACTTCCTCCATGCTGCGTTCAACGGTTTTCATTGTCAGAATTTTATTTCCGGATTTTACTGCAAAATCAAATATCTCAGCACGGATATCCCGCGAAGCAGAAACCGTATAAGTGTTTTTGTTTTTTGCCGAAATGGCATTTATTCCTTCTATTCCTGTGATTTCTGCTACGTTTAAAAATTCCACTTCGAATAGCAGATTGTTTTCGTCTAACTGACTGATTTTCGAAATATCAGGATAATCGGCCACAATTTCGCCTTTGTTGATAATAATCACACGGTTGCAAATAGCTTTTATTTCCTGCATAATGTGAGTGCTGAGTATTACCGTACGGTCTTTTCCCAACTCACGAATCAAATTGCGGATTTCCTCCAACTGATTAGGGTCGAGTCCGGTTGTGGGCTCATCCAATATCAGCACTTTCGGATTCGGTACCAAAGCCTGAGCCAGACCTACGCGTTGACGGTAACCTTTCGAAAGTTGTCCGATTTTTTTGTGGAACTCTGGCGTTAGACCTACTTTCTCAATCAGTTCGTTTACAAGCTTTTCGCGATCCTTTCTTATGCCATGCGTTTCGGCTACAAAAAGCAGATACTCCTTTACATACATTTCGGTGTAAAGCGGGTTCTGCTCAGGCAAATAACCTATCAATGCATTTGTTTGCAGCGTATTATCCTTTACTTCGAGGCCGCAAACCTTTACCGATCCGGTGTTGTACGACAAAGTGCCGGCAATGATTTTCATGGTTGTGGTTTTTCCGGCACCGTTTGGGCCGAGAAAACCAACCACTTCGCCTTCGCCGATTTCGAACCCGATATTGTTCAATACCTTTTGTTCGCCGTAGTTTTTCGAAAGATTGGAAATGCTGACTGACACTTTTTTATAATTTACAATTTAGATATTTACAATTTACAATTGTAGATTGCAAAAGTACAAAAATAGCATGGTAATGAAAAATAAAAACGGGAAAGTCTGTTTCAGAGCACTTTCCCGTTTTTAGGTTATATGTTACAAGTTTTTATCAAACAAATCGTTTTATGATAGAAATTATTATGTAACAGCCAATTATGGGGGCAAATGCATCGAGTTTCAGGAATATCAGCAGGCAACAACAGACTGCCAGAAATACGAATTGCCAGCTATTGTCTTTCCACTTCAAATTCTTGAATTTCAATGAGAACATTGGTAATTCCGAAACAAGGAGAAGGCTCATTAATGCTATAAAGCCCAGTACGAAATAAGGTTGTTGTGCTAAAGATTCGTTGTAGGAATATCCAAGTCCAATCCAGAAAATGGCATTTGCCGGTGTGGGCATACCAATAAAGGATGTGGTCTGGCGCTCGTCGATATTAAATTTTGCCAATCGCAGCGCTGAAAATACAGGAATAATAAAACCTGCAAAGGCCAGCCATTCGGGTAATTCGCTGGCTCTTAATAATGAAAAAGCCACAGCACCGGGCGCCATTCCAAAACTGATGACATCGGCCAGTGAGTCGAGCTCTTTGCCCATAGGCGAATACGCTTTCAGCAAGCGGGCTGCAAAACCATCGAGAAAATCGAATACTGCCGCCAGTAAAACCAAAATCAGCACCAACTCGTAATTTGCCTCAAAAGCAAAATACACTGCCATTGCTCCCGAAAATAAATTCAGGCTGGTAATAAAATTCGGAATGTGAGATAGCCCTCTAAATCCCCCTTCAGGGGACTTAAAGATGCTATTGTTTTTACGGTTATTATTCATAAATTCTAAATTGTTGTTATTAAAATCCCCACAGCGGGGGATTTAGGGGGCTTTACTGTCGATCCAAATGGTGACCGGGCCATTATTGACCAAAGCCACTTTCATGTCTGCTGCAAAGGTACCTGTTTTTACTTCTTTTCCCAATTTTTCGGATACCGATTTGCAAAAATGTTCGTAAAGTGGAATGGCTGTTTCGTGTTTCGCAGCTTTTATGTACGAAGGACGATTACCTTTTTTAGTCATTGCTTGAAGCGTAAACTGACTCACAATCAGTATTGCTCCATTAACGTCAGTAACCGAACGATTCATTACCCCGTTTTCGTCGTCGAAAATGCGGAGCCCCACAAGTTTTCCGGCCAGCCAGTCGCTGTCGTCTTTGGTATCGGCTTCTTCAATACCAATCAGCACCATTAAGCCCACACCAATCGAGGATTTAATTTCTCCTTCAATCTCAACCGATGCTTTGTTTACTCTCTGAATTAATATGCGCATAAAAATGTTATGAAAACTACAGGTGCTATAAACTGTTTAATTCTTCTTTTAATTTTTTAGGCAAGCCAGCCACCACCAAATTGTATGAATGCCGGATAAGTTCCTGCATAAACTTAGCTGAAATGGCCGGATCGACACGCACTGAATTCCAGTGTTTTTTATTGAAATGATATGCGGACGTAATAGCCGGAAATTCATCGCGCAGCTGAATAGCCCGTTCTGGGTCACATTTTAGTGCAATCTGAGTTTCGGGATTGTCGAGTGGAAGAAGCGCAAACATTTTACCCTGCACTTTCATTACAAGGCTGAATTCGTCGAAAGGAAAATGCTCGGTCACCCCTTTCAGACTCAGGCAGTAGTCGCGAAGATCTTCGTAGTTCATTATTGCGTTTGCTGTTTTGATTTACAGGTTTTTATAAATGCCAATCCATCCTTCAGTATTGCAGCTTATAATTTTATGTAAATCTTTTTCTTATAGAGTATATGGCCTATGTACCAGCAAATTGTTACAAATATCAGAGCAAATACCAATGATCCGGTATAGTCGCCAAATACAGGCAGCAACCACTGATTATATACAAAGCCTTTGATTGATGTCCATTTTTCCATGTACTGGAAGCCGATATTGCTCAGTAAAATGCTTAAAACAGCACCTACAACATATACAAACATTGGGTTAACTCCGAACGATTCGAAGAATACGCTCCAGCGTTTTTTTTCTTTTATGTCAATTATCCAGATAAGTAAACCGAGTAACAAGGACGCTAAACCACAAGTGGTGAGCACAAAACTTGAACTCCATATTTTTTTGTTGATAGGAAATCCATAATCGATCAAAAATCCAATGAACATAATTATTGTTCCAAAGATAAAGAGTTTTTGAATTTTTTCGCCAAGATCCTTTGTTTCCGATATTAGTTTTCCTGCCCAAAAGCCTAACAATACATGGGCGATGCAAGGTAGAGTACTCAAAATACCTTCAGGATCAAAAGCGATTGCAGAGCCATCGGCCAGATGACTGGTGTACATATGTGCTTCGCCCAAAATGTTACGATCGATGATGGCGATCAGGCTGTTTGAACTGAGCTCCATACTTCCGCTGAGATATATAATCGCCCAATAAGCCACAAGGATGAAGCCGATAATCCAGGGAATATGTTTTGGCTTAAACAACAAAACAATCAGCGAACCAAAAAATGATACAAGAGCCAGGCGTTGCAGAACCCCTAAAATGCGTATGTTTTCAAAATTATTGGCTGCTTGTAGAATTCTTTCGAAAACAGGTAATCCAATAAGTTCTTCGCTTCGTAATCCACGTAAAAACAAACTAAACCAGCCAATTCCTAATCCGATAAGGAAAAGCAAAACAGATCTGCGCAATAGTTTAGTGAAGGTTCTTCCACTGAATTTGAATTCGAATTTTTTATACGACAAAAACATTGAAACCCCCATGATAAACATGAAAAACGGGAAAACCAGATCGGTGGGAGTTAGGCCATTCCATTCGGCGTGACCAAGTGGTGCATAAATACTTCCCCAGCTTCCCGGATTGTTTACCATTATCATACCTGCAATTGTAATCCCACGTAAAACATCGAGTGATAATAAGCGGGAAGTTGCAGCTTTTGTGTTTTGTGTCATGAATCTTTCTTTTTGAAATTAGTACGCAAACATACAAATTTTGTTCGAGAACGTAGGTGTTATCCTTCTGAATTGTTCGAAAAACA
>JAYFRI010000201.1:0-3296 GCA_034926015.1 Paludibacter sp.
ATCTTTGCTGAAGGAAAACATTAATTTAAAAAATTGTTAAATGAAAAAGAACTTAATTCTTCTCGCGTTAGTGGCTATTTTTGTGTCGGTAAACGTAACAGCACAAACAGCAACCAAAACTAAAGTGCAAACTAAAACTGAAGTAAAAGCAACTGATAAAGCATGTTGCAAAGACAAAGCTGCTACAGCCGAAACCAAAGCATGTTGTAAAGATAAAGCAGCTACTGCTGAAACTAAAGCATGTTGCAAAGACAAAGCAGCTACTGCTGAAAAAAAAGCTGAATGTAAAGATAAAGCTGCAGCTACTGCAAAGCTATAAATCATATTCTTCTTGATTATTAAAAGCTCCGGATTTTTTCGGAGCTTTTTTTGTATTCAAACATTTTAGGTACTTTTGTTTTAATGATTCAGCACAACATCTCAAAGTTAAATTAATAAGTATGTTCAGAACTTCCATCGATATTAAACCTTATTCGTTTCGGTTGGACTACCAAAGTAATATTCTCACTTTAGGTTCGTGTTTTTCCGAAAATATGGGTCTGAAAATGAAAAATGTATTTTTCAAAACAGAAATCAACCCTTTCGGTGTGTTGTACAATCCGATTTCGATTTTGAATAGTATACAGCTGTTGCTACAGAATAAGAAATTTACAGCAACCGATATTTTTGAATACAAGTCCTTATGGCATAGCTTTGCGCACAGCAGTTTGTTTTCGGAAGTAAGTAGTGAACTATGTCTTTCGAAAATGAACGAACGTATTGAGTCTGCTTCAGAGTTTATAAAAAACACGGATGTACTTTTAATTACTTTTGGAACTGCCTGGGTTTTTACCGATAAAGAGAGTGGGAGAGTGGTTTCCAATTGTCATAAGTTGCCGGCTGCGAAATTCAATCGCCGCCGACTGACTGTTGACGAAATTACAGCGGCTTATTCGGATTTGCTGACGAAACTAAAAGCGTTATATCCAAATTTAAATGTCGTATTCAGCGTAAGTCCTATTCGCCACTGGAAAGATGGAGCTCACGAAAATACAATAAGCAAAAGCACTTTGTTGCTTGCTGTGGATGCGCTTCAAAACCAATTTGGTAATGTACATTATTTCCCAGCGTATGAACTTTTGATGGACGAATTGCGCGATTATCGTTTTTATGCTTCCGACATGCTTCACCCTTCGGATGTTGCAGTGGAATATATCTGGAGTAAATTCTCTGAATCGGTTTTTTCAGACGAAACGCTTCAACTCATGAAAAAACTTGAACAACTGGCTGCCGACAGAGCTCACCGACCGCTGCACCCTTTGTCGCCTGAGTATGCGCTTTTCAAAGAAAATACCGGGAAAAGAAAGAACGAAATCATTCAGAAATATCCTTTCCTGGCCGACAGAATAAAATAACAAAAACGGGAATGTCTTAGAAAAGACATTCCCGTTTTTGTTTGTAAATAAATCTGTAATTATTAGTATCTCGAAGAAACAACATTCCAGTCAACCAAATCCCATAGTGCAGCTACATAGTCGGCACGGCGGTTTTGATAATCAATGTAATAGGCATGTTCCCAAACGTCGAAAGTAAGAAGTGGAGTAAGTCCGCGGGTCATAGGATTTCCGGCGTTACTTTCTTTTACGATTGAAAGTTTTCCTTCAGCATCTTTTACCAACCAAGCCCAGCCCGAACCAAAAACGGTAATGGCAGCTTTGCCAAATTCATCTTTGAAAGCATCGAACGAACCGAATGCAGCATCAATTGCAGTTGCAATTTCGGCGCTGGGTTTGCTTCCTTTGTTTGGAGTTAATGAGAAGAAATAAAAATTATGATTCCAAATTTGAGCTGCATTGTTAAATATAGGACCTTCTGATTTTTTTACAATGGTATCTAAGTCAGCATTTTCAAATTCAGTTCCAACAACCAGGCCGTTGAGGTTGTTTACATAAGTCAAATGGTGTTTTCCGTAGTGGAAAGCAATTGTTTTTTCTGAAATAATTGGTTCCAATGCATTGTGTGCATAAGGCAATTCTGGCAAAGTAAATTTCATAATGTTCTTTTTATTTAAATGAATTATTGTTTGTTTAATAATACTCCTTTAACAAGCCAAAGAGCTCTTTTGTTTAGCTGTATTCGTTGTTTTTTATTAAAACATTTGTAAATTGTTGGCTGACAATTTTTTTTTAAGCATATTTGCAACTCAAATAACAAGCAACGTAAATAATAGAAATTATGAACAAAACAATCAGGTTTTTTCTTGCATTAGCCATTGTAGCAATGACAGGAACTGCATGTAAATCAAAACAAAAAGTGGCTGAAATAAAAGGTGCTGATATTCCGGCAACTACAACAACTACCACTCCTACTGTTACAACTCCTGTTGTAAATACTACACCGGAAGTTGTTTCGTCAGAAGCAGAGGTGACACGCAATGAAACTTTTTCTCTTTCGGATGGTGATGCTGCTGCATTAAAATTCAGATACCATGTTGTGGTGGGAAGTTTTAAAAGCCAAACAAATGCTAAAGGCTTACAATCGACTTTGCTTAGCGAAGGAAACAAAGCCATTATTGTTATTAATGAGCAGGGTTGGTACCGTGTATTAATTGCTTCATATAATGAATATGCGCAGGCTCGTACTAAAATTAACCAAATAAAAACCCGTTTTGCTGATGCATGGGTATTGGTTCAGAAATAAAAAAGGTTTTTATTGAATAAAAAATCTCTGGATGGTTTCACGATAAAGTGAACGAATTCAGAGATTTTTTTTTGTGGCTGTGGTGTAGAATTCTTTCAGGTAAAATGGTTCGAAATAGGCCACGTCTTCAAAACAGTTCTCGGCATAGGCCCGTTCGGCCATAGGGATCATGTTTTCGGCCAGGGGAACGATATTATCAATGAAATGGGCATTGGGATGAGTGATAACAGCTTTGCATTTCTCCGCGCCATTGCCAAAGAAATACACATTTTGGCTGGCAAGCGTTTCTCTGTATGAGTTTTCGTCTATTATGTCGGCACTTATTTCTCTCGTTTTATGTAGTTGTGCGTCGTAAAAGGCAGTATAAACTTCCATGCGTCTTGCATCTATCATTGGGGCGAAAAGAAAATGATCAGAAGTTCCAACGCTTAATATTGCTGCCTGAGTCATTGTTTCAAGTGTGCTTACAGCAATTAATGGAATTCCAAGACCATAACACAATCCTTTGGCGGTAGAAACACCTATGCGTAAGCCGGTGTACGATCCTGGTCCGCTACTCACAGCCACCGCATCTAATTTTTTGTTTTCTTTTTTCAGTGAGCTCAACGCTTCTTCGA
>JAYFRI010000286.1:0-3235 GCA_034926015.1 Paludibacter sp.
AAGATACAGCGCTCTGTCCACTATGACGGGGCAAAAACTTTTCTGAGCGTGAATGGAGGACGCTGGTATTTTGCCCGAATACAGTGTTTTATCGTCCACCTTTACTTCAATGTTGTTGATGTATTGCATCAATAGTTGCGATGTGTGGATCAGATCATTGTAATGATAGAATTCTTCCCAGTTCTTCATTATCGTGGGATCGGTAGGCATGTAATTACCTAAAACAAGTTCGGCAGCTATGCCCGACAGTTGAATTGTAATGTGCGACATAATATAAGTTTGTTGATGCAAATATACAAAAAAAGGAGGCAGAAATGATTGTAGCCTGTAGTAATTGATCCTTTGTTCCGGCAGTGTGAATCGCCCCGATGGACAAAGTGATTGTGTGTTGTTTGCCCGTGAAGGTGAGGCGGAGAGGGGGAATATTCAACAAAAACCACCCTGACGACAAGGAGTTGTCGTTTGGGTGGTTTTGTGTAGGTTGCGATTCAATGAACGGATGCTATCATTGCTTATCAGCATAGCCCGGTCGATTGTATTGATGCAGAAAGAAAAAAATCTTTTTTTTTCGTGGGGTGCCAACAGCTTTATACTTTGTTTACGCGAACGGCATTCAGTCCTTTTCGACCCTGTTCGAGTTCGAAAGTAACGGCATCGCCTTCTTTGATAGTGCCGCTAACGCCATTGATATGTACGAAGTATTTTTCCTGTGTGTTTGTTTCTTTTATAAATCCAAATCCTTTTGAATCATCAAAGAAGTCGACACGTCCATTGCGTACTGCCGGAAGTTCTTCTTCCACTCTTCGCGAAACACCAATTTCGATTGTCGAAGCATCGATTTTTTGTTTTTTAGATGGATCCGGTGGTGTGCTTGACAGATTGCCGTTTTCGTCAACATAGGCAATCATGCTGTCGAATCCACTTTCCGAAGGGTTTAATTTACGTTCCTCTTTTTTCTGTTGTTTTTCTTTTCTTTTTTTTAAACGTTTTTTCTCGTTTTCCTGTTTGATAAATGAATTTTGAGATTTTGCCATTAAAGTTTTTATAATTTAAATATGATGTCGGTATCGTTCGTTGGAAAACATGGAGTGAAAGTTATAGGCTGCGGGATGTGATAAAACATGCTATAACCTGTTCGATGCAAATAGAAAGATGGCTCAACGTGTGGACAATTTTAAGTCCTTGTGCAAAGATACGAAAAAAAGTTGACATTCCTTTTTTTATTCCCTCAAGTCATTAAAATTTAGTGTGAAAGCTTTGACCTTTGAATAATTGAATAACTGAATAATTGAGTAACTGAATAATTGAGTAATTGATGATAGGTCTTTGCGGTAAATGTTTTTCCGCTGCCGGCATCAAAACTGAATAATTGAGTAATTGATGATAGGTAGATGTAAAAAGGTGGAGACCGGAGAAGTGATTAAATGCTTCTACAGTTTCCACCTTTTGTCTTCTTTGTTCTGAATGACGTTATACGCCTTCCGATATTTATATTTGAGCTCTGCCTTTTCCTTTTTTGGGAAAATAAGCGATATCACTATCGATACAATCAGAATTCCCAATATCGTAAACAATGAAAATATAATTGGAATTTTATAAAAACCTACAATCACCATTTTTACACCTACAAATACAAGAATGGCCGATAAACCATATTTGAGATAGTAAAAGTATTTGGTGATACCGGCCAATGCAAAATACAATGCCCTTAAGCCCAATATGGCAAACACATTAGAGGTGAATATTATAAATGTGTCGTTTGAAACAGCGAGTATTGCCGGAATGGAATCGACTGCAAATATCAAGTCGGTAAATTCCACAACGAGTAAAACTACAAACAAAGGAGTTGCAAAAGTTTTTGCGTTTATTTTTACGAAAAACTTGCCTTCGTGCATTTTTTCGGTCACCGGAAAAAATCTTTTGAATAGTTTAACCAGTATGTTTTTATCCGGTTCAATTTTTTCGTCTTTATGAAAGAGCATTTTAATGCCGGTGTAAACAAGAAAGCCTCCAAACACATAAATAATCCAATGAAATTTGCTGATAAGTGCCACGCCGGCAAAAATAAAGATGGCTCTTAGAACGAGTGCTCCCAATATACCCCAAAACAATACTTTGTGCTGATATTTTGGTTTTACATCGAAGAAAGTGAAAAGCATAATGAAAACAAATAAGTTATCAATGCTTAACGATTTCTCGATTAAGTATCCGGTGAGAAACTCAAAAGCTTTTTCTTTTCCCATAAAGTAATAAATACCATAGTTGAAGATAAGAGCAAGCGAAATCCATACAGCACTCCAGATAAGTGCTTCTTTGATTTTTACCTCGTGAGATTTTCGATGAAAAACGCCAAGGTCGAAAACCAATAACAAAATAATAAATGCGATAAACGCTATCCAAACATTCGTGTCGATAACCATAAATTAAGTAATTGTAATATAGTTGATTTGATTGTTGTTAAAAAACTGATTTGATGAAAAAAAAGTTCATGAGCTTACATTCCTATCTCGTGAAATATACGTTTAAAAGCCATACTGAAGGTTGAAAAGAACAGTGCGAAATAAACCAATGAGCCAACATTCGAAATATGACCAAGCACAATAATGATTCCGTCTTTTTGAAGAATTCCAATCGACAGAAACAGAATTCCAATGGCCGGTAGTGCGTTGCTGAAAGGAACAAATCCAAGAGGCAAAATTAACAGCAGGGCTGCACATAAAATTGAAAAGCTATTGATTATGTTTGCCGTTTTGTTACATATCAGCCAGTTATATCGATGTGGTTTGCTTATTTTTTCTAATAATCGAAACCACTTCAGGCCTTTATGGAGTGCCGTTTTTAATTTGTCGGCCGGGATCTGCTTCCTTTTCATAATCTTAGGTAACCAAAGTTCCTTTTCAATGATTCTGCTAAAAGCGATAAAGAAAATAATAGCTCCGAATACAGTGCTGAAACCAGGTATCGATACTGGGATTAAAAAAATAATAGTAAGTAATGCTGTGAACAACAACATGCCTTCTTTCCCTAATAAAATTATAATTTCGGATAACCCGATATATTTGTTCGGAATTTTTTCAATAATGCTAAGCACTTTGTTGTTCAGCGATTCATGTAATCCGGAATGCTGAGCAGACTCATTGCACCGATTGTTTGTATTGTCGTTGATACTTTTCTTCATATTGTGTTTGTGTGAATTAACTCACTGTTTTCGGTTAAAACCCGATATTCTGTTCTT
>JAYFRI010000013.1:0-7006 GCA_034926015.1 Paludibacter sp.
AGATTGGGATTGTTTTTCAGGATTTTCAGTTGCTTACTGACAGATCGGTAAATGCAAATCTTGAATTTGTGCTCACAGCCACCGGCTGGAAAGATAAGGAGTTGATTGATGACCAGATTGCAAGTGTATTGCAGCAGGTTGGCATGGCCAACAAAGGCTATAAAATGCCGCACGAATTATCGGGTGGCGAGCAGCAGCGCATTGTGATAGCGCGTGCATTGCTAAATTCTCCCGAAATGATTCTTGCCGACGAACCTACCGGGAATCTCGATCCTGAAACCGGAAAGGAGCTTGTGAATTTGCTTTACAATATCCGTAAATCCGGAACTACCGTTCTTATTGCCACCCATAATTTGAATTGGGTAGAGATGTTCCCTGGACGAATTTTACGTTTCGAAGATGACGAGGTGAAGGAAATCAATAACTTATCTTCCATTGATACTGTGAAAGTACAAATGATAGCCGATAACGATCAGATTGTTGAAAAAACAGTGATTGTGGAGGATGATGCTTCGGATGAACAGCATCAGGAAACGGAAATTTAATTTTTCAGGATCAAACTTGAGGCTTGAATGAAAAAATTAAATTGTCCGCAGTGTAAGATCAACCGTTTCAGGGTGCGCAACGGGAAAGGCGAATCGGTAGTGGTGACAGTGAATGAGCGATACGAAATTATACCGATACACCCCGAAGAATCGCTCGAAGGTTTCGATCTGAGTATTGTATATTGTTTAGGCTGCTCGTGGAGTGGTTCGCCGGATAGGCTTTCGCATAAACATTAGTAAGATGGCCCCCTAAACCCCCTAAAGGGTGAATGGTTCGCCCGATTTTTCGCATAAACATTAAAGGTATAAGCAAAAAAATAAGTTGCTATTCAGTATGTTCTGATGAAATGCAGCTGGCAACTAACTTATTAAACGGGAGTTTCGCTTTAGGTGAGACTCTCGTTTTTTGTTTAGTAATTGAATAATTGATTCAGCGAATCGTCTCATTTACTCAAAACACGAAACCTTTCAATTATTCAGTTATTCAGCTTGTGGCGATGCAAACGTTTGCAAGCTTTCATTTGATTTATCCGGTTTATGTCCGTGTTCTGATTCGTATATCTCTTTATTTCTTGAATTTAGAAAGGGGACGGATGAAAGATGATCTCCCTTTGTATTTCTTAAGGATAGGATTATATGTGTTCCGTTCAGCATAATATGAAGTGTAGTAAGCGTTTTTTTATTGTTTTTTCATGATGATACTCTGAAAATGTAAAAATTTAATGCAAACGTTTGCATTAAATAAAATAATCTGTATCTTTATCACCCAAAGTACAGCGCACAAACTGTTGCTACCAGCTTTAATACGCCCTAACATTTATCATAATAAGTTTACATCCTATTTACAGGTATTTATTTCGAACGAAGATACCTTGCGAAAATTATTGAAAATCAGGAATACAAGTTTTACCTGACTTAAGCATTGTTTTTAGTTAACCATAAAAAGAAGAAACATTTTTTATTCTATAAATTAATTTAATACAAACATGAAGAAAAAAAGATTAACGCAAAAAGTAATTTTAATGCTTCTGCTGTTGCTCAGTGGATCAGGGCTGATAGCAGTCAATGCACAACCAACCAGTGGTCCGGGAATAGATCCCAATGCCCAGTTGCTTCTCGATTTTGAAAATGGAGATGTAAGCGGATGGACCAAAAATACGATTAACAGAGGTGAGAAAGTAAGTGTAGAACTAATGGATGCCGAAAAAGGTGATCCCGTACGCTTTGGCAGATACGCTGTAAAACTTAACTGGGATTTAACAGCTGCCGAATCCAATACAACGCTCTCCTGTCTTTATTCTCCTCCGGGAAATGCTTTCGTTATACCTGCAGCTCCCAATCCTCGTAAAATAGGTATGTGGATTTATGCTTCTCCCGAATGTCAGGGAAACATATGGTTCAGGTTTCAGTTGTTTTCTCCTCCGGGCAGTACGCCGGGTGCAGGTGCCAGTGTAGTAAGTGTTTTCGGTAATGAAATATCGTATACTTACTGGACAGGCTGGAAATACCATGAATTTATTTTCCCTGCGGGTGGTGCCAACAAGCAACTCGGACCACCCTCAACTACAACACCTTCGTATGGTATGTTCAGACTTCTGCAAGCCGGTTCAGGAACAGGTGGTAAACAATTGACGAAAGGTTATTTTATTATCGACAATATACGTGTTACAAGTATAGATGAAGACATAAACAAACCAACAATCAGCAGTTTGACAGGAAACGGAACAAGCCTTTCGGGTGCTACTTTTGAAACGGGACAGATCAACCTATCGACAACATACAGCGATGATATCAGCGGTATCAACATCGCGAGTGCAAGTTTTACAATCGACGGAGTGCTTTACAAAGCCGGAAGTACAGGTTTTACGGCTACCGGAACAGCAGCTACGCTTACAGGTCTAAAACTTAAGAACGGTACACACACAGTTGTGTCGCACATTGAAGACAATTTTGGTAATATACAAACAAGCACAGCCACTTTTACCGTGAACGACCCTACGGTAGAGGCTACCACCATTACGCTTGTGCCCGATGCTCAGGCACATGTAGGTAATGTGTTTGAAATGAAAATCAATACAAACAAATCGCAGGACGTAAAAGAGCTGGCTATTAATATTGAGTTGAATCAATATGCTTCTATAGCAGCTACCAATGCAGTTGTTTTTGCAGGTTCGGTTACCGAAGGAAGTTACAGCTACAATCCTACGAATAATCAGTTAACGATTCAGTTGAAAAATGATGTTTCGGCGGCAGCCGTTGAAACGCTGGCTACAATCAAGGTAGATGTTTCGAGAAACAGTAATCCTGACGATGTACTTCGTTTCAACCCTATATCAGCAACTGCCACCTATGGCGACGACACCAGCGGAGCTTTCTCTTTGTTTTCGGCATTCGCAAGACCTGTAACTGCCACCTACAACATCACAGCTGTTAAACGCATAGTAGGGGTGCCGGGTAAGATTTTGGTAACCAATACAAGTAATGAGCCGGTAGCAGGAGCTACGGTATATGCCGGAGAGCTTACAGGAGTAACTGCTGCTGATGGTATTGCCTCTTTCGATTTTACTACTTCGGCGCAGGCAGTGAATGTTTACGCCGGTAAAGATGGTAAATACTCATACACTTATGTTGTAAGGGTGCTTGAACCAAAGCTTACAAGTACACCAACGGCTATCCGGTCGGGGACTACAGTAGATCCAACTACATCGAAAACAATAGTGTGGATGGCCAATCCGGCAACAGCTGCTGAGCCTTCGGTTATGAAACTTGCTAAAAAGTCGGATGGCGAAGGTAGTTTTACAGAGTTCACCGGAGTGACTAAGATACTCGAATTCGATGCAGTGGCCGGAAGCGGTGTTGCTAAGGGCAGCAAGGTGACGGTGACAGGATTAGAACCGGCAACAACATATATTTATCAGGTAGGCGATGGCACCAATTGGTCGGCTACAAGAGAATTTACAACAACAAGCAATACAAGCAAATTCTCGTTTAGCGCTTATGGCGATTTACAGGCAACAGGTTCGGCCGATATGGCACACTGGATAGCTGCCGGAGCTACAATTGAGGCAATGGAACAAAAGCCATTCTTTAGTCTGAATGTTGGTGACATCGTAGATAACGATAGCCGTTGGGATTATCACGCGCATTATTCGTCGTTGTTCGATCAGCGGACAGGTTTCGCCAATATCGACATGGTATCGGGTTATGGAAATCACGAATATATGGGTACTAATAATGCTGAATTTATTAAGTTCCTGAACGGACATCCAAGTTTAGAGCCTTCAACAAAATACAATATCGATGCAGTGGGCGATGGTACTTATGCTTCGGTTTATGGTAATATGATTGTTATTGGTTTGGATTGGGAGTCGAAAGGTGGAGGATATACTGCTGCTCAACGTCAGAACGAACAGGTGAAATGGTTGGACGAAGTGTTGACAGTCAATGCTGATAAAACATGGAAAGTAATTACAATTCACTACGAAGTTCCGAATACAAGCTTTACGCCTACATCTATGTCGACATTAGGACCAGTACTCGACAAACACAATGTGCAGTTGGTTTTCTGCGGACATGGTCATACTTTCCGTCGTGTACAGGTTAAGAATAATGTTTGGACTCCTTCTACGTATACGCGCACTGCCGCTCCTGTGGACAATGCCGGATCAATGCACTGGCAGCTCGGAGGTATGAGACCTAGCGATGGAAATAGTCAGCGTTGGGTGTTGGGTGAAGTAGATGGTAATACAATTAAGTTTACTGTAAGAAATGGCAGTAACGAAATAGTAGCAAACGAATGCTTTACACTGACTACTCCGGCCGAAGAATATCAGGTGTCTTTCGGTACAGTGAATGGAAACGGACAGCTTACCGCCTCGGTGGATGGCGTGGCTATCAGCACGGGCGCACAGGTACAGAAAGGTAAAAGCGTTGTGTTTACAGCTGTTCCGGCTGAAGGTTTTAAACTGAAGGAATGGAAACTTAACGGTGTTGCAGTGGCTGAAACAAGCACAACTTACACGCTTTCGGACCTTTCAGCAGCTGCTACAGTAAGTGTTGACTTTGAAATAGTAACAGGAACAGGAAACTCTTTTGCCGACAACCTGCAGGTGTATCCAAATCCTTTTACTGATGTAGTGAACATTAAGGGTGCCGGAAACGGTGCTTTGCAAATAATGGATGTGGCAGGTACGAATGTTTATAAACAAAAAGTAAGCACCGACGATGAAGATATTCATTTAGAAAAACTATCAGCAGGGGTTTATTTCCTTCATATCGAAAAGAACAAACAACTGAAAGTTGTGAAAATTATTAAGAAATAATTTTGCATAAAAATGCTTATTTGTAATTCGTTGCAAATAGGCAATCGTTCAGAACGAGGGTTTCACTTGAGGTGAGGCTCTCGTTTTTTTGTTGAAGATTTGAGAGATTTGAGGGATTTGAAGATTTGAAGAGTTTCGGGTGTATCGTCCTGAAATTTGTTTAAAAAAAAAGCAAACAAAAAACAGGATTATGAGGTGTAATGAGTATTTGATCGGCCTTTATGTAATTCAAACTTTAACCCTTCCCCCTTCGGGTACTTCCCTTTCAAAAAGGGAAGATCATCGCGGAATGGAGGAGTTCCGGGTTCGGAAATGAGTTTGATAGTTTGAAAGATTTGAAGATTTAAGGATTTGAAAGATTTGAAGGTTTGTGGGTTGCGGTCTGACTTCGTAACTTCCTAAACTTCCACTAACTTCTTTTTTTATCATCTTCCTTTTCAAACATCTCTTTTAGAGAAAAAAAGTTTGTAAAAACATGCTGTAAAACAGTTGTATGCGAATTAAAAAAATAATTTTAGCGAAAAATGAAAATAATTTTAAATTAAACATAATTATTGAAATATTATGTTTAATATTGCCACACCTTAATCAAAATGAAATACTTATGCGTTTTAAAATTACACTTGTTGCCGATAAAAGGGCATTTGGTGATAAAATATCGCTGAATTACCAATATGAATGTTCGGCTGTTATTTATAAAATACTCTCCCAATCGGATGAAGCTTATGCCCGCTGGTTGCACGATAATGGTTTCCGTACCGACGGGAAGCAGTTCAAACTTTTTACTTTTTCGCGTTTAAACATTTCGAAGTGGAAAAGACTGGGCGATTCCCTGCAACTGCTTTCCGACACGGTGGAATGGGAAATTTCCTTCCTTCCCGAACGCAGCACACAAGAATTTATTCAGGGATTGTTCAAAGAACAGACTTTTGAACTGGGCAACCGGGATGCAAAAGTAAGGTTCAGGGTACAGAATATTGAGATGATGCCTTCGCCTGATTTCGGTGAAACAATGCAGTTCGAGTGCAGTTCGCCTATATGCCTGACCTTTAGGCGCGACGACGGCGGTTACGATTATATAAGCCCCACTCACCCCATGGCGGCCGAAATTATAAAGCAAAACCTGCTGAATAAATACAAAGCTTTTACGACCAATGATTTTTATCCCTCTGACTTTGATTTCCGACTCAAAATGCTCACCACACCCAAGTCGGCGCTTATCACTATAAAAGCAAATACGCCTCAGGAAAGCAAAATGCGCGGATTTATCTGCAATTTCGAACTTACGGCGCCTGCCGGACTGATGAAAATAATGTACGAATGCGGAATAGGGAGCAATAACAGCCTTGGATTCGGGATGGTAAGAACGGTAAACCTGACAGGTTTAAAACGCTACGTACAAGATGCGAATTCACCGAAAGGAGTAGCTGATCCATCGGACAATGAACAATTGGATTACGGAAAGTTTTACCACATCTACAATTGCGGCATCAATGGCTGCAAACTGTTCAACGAACCTGAGAATTATCAGTATTTCCTTGGTTTGTACGACAAGCATATCTCGCCCGTTGCCGACACATACGCTTGGGTGTTGATGCCCAATCATTTTCATTTATTGGTACTACGCATCAAGGACGAAGCAGATATCCGCGCTTCATTGGAAGAAAATGCGAAGATTTCGCGCATGGCATCATCTACTTCAACCGATCTATCTTCAAACCTGACAGGTTTTGAAAACCTGTCAGGTTTAACACAAATAAAGCCACCGCATCAGTACTTTTCTAATCTTTTCAATGCCTATGCAAAAGCATTCAACATACGCTTTCATCGGCACGGAGCATTGTTCGAACGCCCTTTTAAACGTAAATTCATCGACAATAAACGCTATTTTAAAAATGTGTTGCTATACATACATAATAATCCTGTTCATCACGGATTTTCGGATACGGCTTCAGGCTATCCATGGAGCAGTTACCTCTCATGTGTATCGATAAAGCCAACGAAATTGAAACGCGACAAGGTAATCGGTTGGTTCGACAGCGAGGCCAATTTCATATCGTACCACAACAAGCAACTAGATATAGCGGCGATGGAGAAATGGCTGGAGCTATAAAACTGCAAACCTGACAGGTTTCGGAA
>JAYFRI010000235.1:0-2315 GCA_034926015.1 Paludibacter sp.
ACGTTAGAGGATTGCAGACAAATGGCGCTCAATCACAACAAAACGTTGCAAATAGCACAGGAAAACGTAAAGGCTGCCAACGAACTTAAGAAAGCGGCATTTACACAGTTCTTTCCAAACTTTTCGGCCAATGGGACCTACACATGGAACGAAAAGAATCTTTCGTTGCTCAGCGAGGACAAGTATCTACCGGTTTACAACATGAGTGCCAATGGAACTCCGAATTATGCGGGTTCGTGGAACAACTCCTGGACTATGGTGAATGGTTCGCCGGTGCCTTTGGATGCGAGCGGAGCGCCCTTTAATCCGAAAGCAAATCCTGAAAAGATTATGTGGAAAAACTATGCTTTACTTCCCAAGAGTGAATTGGAATTTGATGTTCAGAATATTTTTGCCGGATCAGTAGGGTTTGTTCAGCCACTTTTTATGGGTGGCAAAATCGCTGAATTGTACAAAATTGCAAAGTATGGCGAAAACCTTGCCGAAGCGCAGAAGGTAAATAAAGAACATGAATTGATGATTGAAGTAGATGAGGCTTACTGGCGTGTGGTTTCGCTGGAAAATAAAATAAAGTTGGCCAAAGAATACAGAAACCTCATTGCCAAAGTAGAGGAAAACGTAAAAATAATGATTGAAGAGGGCGTGGCTACAAAAGCTGAAGCACTGAAAGTGCGGGTAAAACTCAACGAGGCAGATGTTAGTGTAGCTAAAGCCGAAAATGGTTTGAGTCTTTCGCGCATGGCGTTGAATCAGTTGTGTGGATTAGCGCTTGAAACCGTGTACACATTGAATGATGGGAATCTGGAACAAAAAGCCGTTGAACCTCAGCTTATTCCAATAGAACAGGCGCTACAAAACAGACCCGAAGTTTCAGCGCTCACTCAGCTCGAAAACATTGCCAAATCCAACGAAAAATTGATGTTATCCCGTTTCTTGCCAACGGTAGCTTTGTCGGGCAACTATTTAGTTACAAACCCTAATGTATACAATGGTTACGAAAACGATTTTGGCGGTATGTTTAGTGTTGGTGTTGTTGCGCATGTGCCTTTGTTTCATTTCGGCGATAAAATTCATACCTTAAATGCTGCCAAAGCACAAAGCAGAATTGCCACAATGCAGCTGGAGGAAACAAAAGAAAAAATGCAGTTGCAAATAAAACAAACATCGTACAAAATGGCCGAAAGTTTGAAAAAGCAAAAAACAACTCAGGACAATGTAGAGCAAGCCATTGAAAATCTAAAGTATGCCACCGATGGCTTTGAAGAAGGCGTTATTTCATCGACCGATTTGCTTGGGGCACAAACAGCCTGGTTGTCGGCAAAATCGGACAATATAGATGCACTTATCGAAGTACGTTTATGCGATCTGTACCTTCAGAAATCGCAGGGCACTCTTCGTACACCAACAGTTTCAGAAAACAATCAACAGAAATCAGTAAAAAAATAAACCAGTCAATTTTCAAAAATATTACAGCAATGAAAAAGCAAAATAAAGAACTACGCGTGGGATTAATGGGATTAATCATCGTAATAATATTGGTATTTATCATCGGCATCTATGTTTACAAACCGGAACCTGTTATTTTACAGGGAGAAGCGGTAGCATCCGAAGTGCGTATTTCAGGAAAAGTTCCGGGACGTATCAAAGCATTCATGGCTGAAGAAGGTAGCAGCATACAAGCAGGCGATACACTTGTAATTATCGACAGCCCTGAACTGAACGCTAAATTAGACCAGGCTACTTCGGCTGAAAATGCTGCTTTGGCTCAAAACAAAAAAGCAAACAAAGGAGCACGGAAGGAATTGATATTGGGTGCTTACGAAATGTGGCAAAAATCATTGGTAGGTGTTGATATAACTAAAAAATCATTCGACCGTGTACAACGCCTGTACGACAAAGGTGTTTTGCCTGCACAAAAGAGAGATGAAGCCGAAGCTCAGTACAAGGCGGCTGTGGCTACTGCTAATGCAGCAAAATCGCAATATGACATGGCTTTGAATGGTGCAGAACTCGAAGATAAAGAAGCTGCTTTGGCTTTGGTAGGCAGAGCAAAGGGCGCCGTGAAAGAAGTAGAGTCTTATCTTCTGGAAACAACGCTTACTTCGCCAATTGATGGTGAGATCAGCGAAATTTATCCTAAACGTGGTGAATTGGTGGGCACCGGTGCACCTATCATGACTATTGTGGATATGAATGATATCTGGTTCAGCTTCAATGTGCGCGAAGATTTGCTGGGAAGCATGAAAGTTGGAAGTACATTTAAAGTAAAAATCCCTGCACTGAACAATCAGGAAGTGGAAGTAAAAATAAGTTAT
>JAYFRI010000318.1:0-3327 GCA_034926015.1 Paludibacter sp.
TCCGCTCCCGGTCTTCCCACAATCGCCAAACCGCCTTCCGAAGTTTCCTTGTACAGGCTTGGTAAGTCTCTACCTGTTGTAAGCATAGTTTCCACCACTTTATCAAAACTTATAATGTGTTTTCCGTCCGAAAGCATGGAAGCCAGGTTGGCATCAAGCGCTCTTAAGGCACCAAAAGAATTTCTTTCGATACACGGGATTTGCACCAATCCACACACAGGGTCGCAGGTCAGGCCCAAATGGTGTTCCAATCCCATTTCCGCTGCATATTCTATCTGCTGAGGACTGCCACCAAACACCTGATTGGAAGCTGCAGCTGCCATAGCACAAGCCGATCCTACTTCGCCCTGACATCCAACTTCTGCGCCTGATATTGAGGCATTGACCTTGATTACATTTCCAAACAATCCGGCAGTGGCCAACGCCTGTAAAATATTTTTATCCGAAAATTCATGAAAATTTTTCAGGTGATACAAAATGGCAGGTAATACGCCTGCTGCACCACAGGTAGGCGCTGTTACTACTTTGGCTCCACTTGCATTTTGCTCGGACACTGCCAATGCATACGCCATGATCAGGCAACGATTCTGCAGACTCACTTTATAACTTTTGGCCTTTACCCAATAAGATGCTGCTTTTCGACGCAAATTCAACCCACCGGGCAATACTCCATCGTTCTCCAGTCCATCGCGCACCGATTGTTGCATCACCATCCAAACTTCGTTCAGATAGTCCCAGCAGTCGGTATCTTCGCGTTCCTGAACATACTCCCAATACGTCATTCCCCGTTTTTCCACCCAGGGCAAAATTTCGGACATAAAACTATGCTCGTAGATATGATGTTCGGCCAGGTGCGAATTTTCATCTGCTATTTTTCCTCCACCCACACTATAAACCAACCAGTCTTTGATAAGAACTCCATGAGCATCAAAAGCTTCGAATTTCATTCCGTTGGTATGAAAAGGCAGAATAATTTCGGGGAACCAATTAAATTCCACTTCGAAAGGCTGAAGCGATTCAGCAATTGCAACATCGGTAAAGTGACCCTTGCCCGTAGCGGCCAAACTTCCATATAAATTCACTTTATACTTTACAGCATCAGGGTTTGCTGCCCTGAATTGCTCAGCAGCTGTTTTGGGACCCATCGTATGACTACTTGAGGGTCCGTGACCGATACGAAAAATGGATTTTATACTCTCCATAAACTTTCAGTTAATTGTTCATTCGTTTTCTACACAAATATAGTATAAAAATTCATGTAAACGAAAACAGGTTGCAATGAAAAACACTGCAACCTGCTAATTATTATAATAAGTATTGGCTATTCTAATTTATAACCGAATCCTTTAAGTTTTGTATCCTTATTTCGCCAATCTTTTTCCACTTTCACAAACAACTCGAGAAAAACTTTCTTTTCGAAAAAAGCTTCGAGGTCCTTGCGTGCTTCGGTTCCCACTTTTTTCAGCGACTTTCCACCATGGCCGATGATGATTCCTTTTTGCGAGTCGCGCTCAGCATAAATCACCGCATTTATTCTTAACAGATTACCTTCTTCTTTGAACTGCTCCACCTCCACTTCTACCGAATAAGGAATTTCCTTGTCGTAATTCAGCAAAATCTTCTCACGGATAATCTCGGTTACAAAAAAACGCTCCGATTTGTCGGTCAATTGATCTTTATCAAAAAAAGCAGGCGATTCGGGCAACAACTCTTTGATTCTTTTGAAAAGCGGTTCGATATTAAATTTTTCGATGGCCGATACAGGATAAATTTCAGCACGCGGGGTTAACGTCTTCCATTTTTCCACAAGAGCAACAAGCTTTTCCTCATCAATCAAGTCTATTTTATTGATAATAAGAAGCAATGGAGCCGTATTTAAATTTACTTTCTCAATAAAATCAATATTCTTTTCATAAGCATCGAACACATCAGTCACGTAAAGCAACACATCGGCGTCGGTCAATGCAGAGCGCGAAAAATTTAACATTGATTCCTGCAAACGATAATTAGGCTTTAACACTCCGGGAGTGTCAGAGTAAACTATCTGAAAATCGTCACCATTTACAATTCCCAAAATACGATGTCGGGTGGTTTGCGCCTTCGAGGTAATAATTGAAATTCGTTCACCTACCAAGGCATTCATCAATGTAGATTTCCCCACATTAGGATTTCCGACAATATTTACAAAACCAGATTTATGCATATCAAAATAAGTATTTTTGCTGAAAAAGACTTTTTATAAACTGTCAAATTCAAACTTTTTACAAAGATACAACAATTATAGCAGTTTGAAAATTAAGGTTGAATAATCATACTTTTTTAGTATTTTTGACGTTTAAATCTTCTTGAAAAAAGTCATTTGTATAAAATTAAAAAATCAACAAATACTGAACATATCCCGATGGTTAATCTAAAAAAAATATACGAGTTCTCCCGACATTTCAAACTGATTTTCATAGTGGTAGGAGCAACCATTGTAATTATTTCGACGCTATTTACCAATAAACTGGCCAAGGATCTAGCACTTGAAGAACAAAAGAAAATAGAAATATGGGCCGAAGCCACCCGTCAGCTCATCTCCTCCGATAACAATGCAATCAGCAGCGATTTTCTTTTAAAAATTCTCGAAGGAAACACAACTATCCCTGTGATTATTGTTGATGAAAATGACAAAATGATACTTGCACGTAATTTTTCCGAACCCAAAAACAACCTTGATAAATTCTACCAATCTGAGATTTCGAAATTAAAAAACAACAAACTTCCGATTGAAATAAAATTTGACGATGCTACTTCACAGTTCATATATTACGATGACTCACTATTACTTAAGCAGTTGTACTACTTCCCTTATATTCAGCTGGGTGTAATCATCGTGTTTCTGTTGATTGCTTTTTTTGCATTTTCGAGCACAAAAAGAGAAGAGCAAAACCGTGTTTGGGTAGGCCTGTCAAAAGAAACCGCACATCAGCTTGGCACTCCCATTTCGTCGCTCCTGGCCTGGGTAGATTTACTTAAAGCCAGAAACAACAATGATCAGATGATCAACGAAATGGCTAAGGATGTAAATCGGCTCAGCATCATAGCCGAGCGTTTTTCCAAAATTGGATCTTCACCGGATTTACAGCTTGTAAGCCTGAACGAGACACTGGGAAATGCCGTTCAGTACATGATCAACCGCTCATCGCAAAAAGTAGGTTTTTCATGCCATTTTCTGGACGAAAATCCACTGTTCATTAAACTTAATGTTCCTCTTTTTGAATGGGTAATTGAAAATTTATGTAAAAATGCCATTGATGCAATGGACGGTAGCGGAAAAATTGAGAT
>JAYFRI010000119.1:0-4643 GCA_034926015.1 Paludibacter sp.
CGTTCAATCACATCGAGCTCTTCGGGAACCGAATCCACTTCCAGACGCAGTTTGGCAGCCGCTTCGTCCATTAAGTCAATGGCTTTATCGGGCAAAAAACGGTCGGTAATATAACGACTCGAAAGTTCCACAGCAGCGATAATCGCATCGTCTTTGATACGGACTTTGTGATGATTTTCGTAACGTTCCTTCAGTCCACGCAGGATGGAAATAGTACTTGCCGTATCGGGTTCATCCACCATCACAATCTGGAAACGCCGTTCGAGCGCTTTGTCTTTTTCAAAATACTTCTGATATTCGTCCAAAGTGGTCGCACCAATCGAACGCAACTCACCACGTGCCAGAGCAGGTTTCAGAATATTAGCCGCATCCATGGCGCCATCGCTTTTTCCTGCGCCCACCAGCGTATGTATCTCATCGATAAACAAAATGATTTCGCCTTCAGCTTTCACCACTTCGTTGACAACCGATTTCAGACGTTCTTCAAATTCGCCTTTGTATTTTGCACCCGCAATCAGAGCGCCCATGTCGAGCGAGAAAATCTGTTTCGATTTCAGGTTTTCGGGTACGTCACCACGCACGATACGATGCGCCAATCCTTCGGCAATAGCTGTTTTACCTGTTCCCGGTTCACCAATCAGAATCGGATTGTTTTTGGTACGACGGCTCAGAATCTGCAATACACGACGGATTTCCTCGTCGCGACCAATCACAGGATCGAGTTTACCCGAGCGGGCACGTTCGTTCAGATTGATAGCGTATTTATTCAGCGAATTATATGTATCTTCGGCAGAGGCAGAATCAACCTTTGCTCCTTTGCGAAGTTCAGCTATGGCTTCTGTCAGCGCTTTTTCGTGCAATCCGGCATCGTGTAGCACTTTGGTGAGCTGATTCTTTTCGGCCACCAGCGCCAACAAAATATATTCGAGCGACACAAACTGGTCACCCGCTTTAGAAGATTTATCAATGGCTTTTTGCAGTACATTGTTTGTTTCGCGACTCAGATAAGGCTCACCACCCGATACTCTCGGGAATCCGGCTATCATATTATCGATGACCGACGACAGCATAGCCGTATTCACTCCTGTTTTCCCGAACAGAAACTGCAGGACTTCCTCGCCTGTCAGCATAATTCCTTTGAGCAAGTGCGGCGTTTCCACCACCTGCTGACCATTACTTTGCACCAACTCCACTGCTTTTTGTACAGCTTCCTGCGACTTGATTGTAAAATTGTTGAAATTCATTTTCTGATAATGTTTAAATGTTTATAGTTGCCTGATCTCCGGCAAAATGTTTACCATTGACATAAAACGGAAAAAATGTCGGTTGTTGTGGCGTTAAATTACTGCATTTTAAGCCAATAAGTCACTATTTTGTAAGCTTTGACAGTTTGTAAATGCTATCAGATTGTTGGATGAGTAAGAAAGTTGTTTTGAAACAAATGGCGATTGTTTGTTTTTTTTACAATAATATTTATTTGAAAACAAACAAACATACTGAAAATTATTTGAAATGTAGCGATTCAGTTTATTCTCTTTACTTTTTCAATAATTTCGGCCAATAAAAAACTCAGACAGTACTTTTTAGTTTTATCTTTGCAATAATTTTTAAAACAAGCACCACAAGTGAAAACAAACAAGGATATTTTTGTCGAGAAACTTCAGTCATTTATTGCTAAAAAAGAATTACTTAAGTTCAGTTTAAGTTCTCCTAAGGACAAGACGTCTGATTTGAAAAAGATGATCATAACGGCTGTTGAACTTAAAAAAGGCTATTGCCTTAACTTTGTTTACCGCCATACCACCAAAGATATTACAAAGAACTTTGACGTTAATGAAGGAATAGCTTTGATAGTCAATGCTATTGATGCCGATTTCAACAATGCCGAACTAATAAGCACTACCGAAAATCTGAGTTTGTACACACTTCCCAATGGAAAAATTCAGGTAAAAACAACAGCTTCAACGCTGAAAGCTCCTGTTTCGCTTGCTCATGATAAAGCCAAGGAAAAACTTATTGCTTTGGAAAATAATGTGTATTTGCGTGAATTGGGAGTAACGAATGCTGATTTCGAATTGCGTCGCGAAATGAGCGACAAGTACCGGCAAATCAACAGATACATAGAGTTGCTATCGCCAAATCTGAAGGAAGCTTCTCTTCCGGCTGACTTACATGTGGTGGATATGGGCTCGGGTAAAGGCTATCTTACTTTTGCTTTGTACGATTATCTTACCAATGGATTGAAGCTGAATCCAAGAATGACAGGTGTTGAATTTCGTCCGGATTTGGTACAGCTTTGCAACGATATTGCCGCTAAAGCAAACTTTGCCCGGTTGAAATTTGAGAAAGGAACGATTGTGGATACGCAACTTGATAAAATTGATGTGCTTATTGCGCTTCATGCCTGCGATACGGCCACCGACGATGCCATTTTCAGGGGAATAAAATCAGGAGCTGCGCTGATAGTGTGCGCTCCCTGCTGCCATAAGCAAATTCGTAAAGCTATGAATGTGAGTGGCGAATTGGCTAATGTAACAAAGTTTGGGATTTTGAAAGAGCGACAGGCCGAAATAATTACCGACACACTACGCGCCCTGATGATGGAGTATTTTGGCTACAAAACAAATGTTTTTGAATTTATTCCGCTCGAACATACTCCTAAAAATGTAATGATAGTGGGGCGTAAAGTGTCAACTTCTGCAGCCGATCAAAAGCGCATCCTGGCTGATATTGCTGCTATCAAAAAAGTGTATGGCATCGAAAAACATTATCTTGAAACTTTGCTCGAAATTTAAATGCAATTTCTTTTACATAAAGATGCTAAGTCGCACATATCAGAATTGATTTATTGCGACTTAGCATTTTTTGTGGTTTATTATTTGCTTTCGAACTTAGCTTTGGGCCTTAATCTGCTTTTGAAAATCTTACTGTCGGCATATTTATCAGCATGTTGCAGGCGTAGTTTTTTACGTTCCTCAGTTGGTAAATGAAATATCGTCTGGCATTCCTCACCACAGCACCCTTCGAATTTTTCAGCACATTCGGCACACTGAATAAACAGCAAATGGCAATCGTTGTTGGCACAGTTGGTATGCGTATCGGCGGGTTTTCCACATTGGTGGCAGCGCGAAATTATTTGTCCATCCACCGATTCACCCAATCGTTCATCGAAAACGAAGTTTTTACCATAGAATTTTGATTCAATGCCGAGTTGCTTGATTTGTTGTGCATATTCAATAATACCTCCATGTAATTGCGAAACGTTTTCGAACCCATTGTGAATAAGAAAAGAACTTGCCTTTTCGCAACGAATTCCACCGGTGCAATACAGCAAAAACTGTTTGTCCTTCTCGTCTTTATACTTATCTATAACGAGCTGAATTTCTTCCCTGAAAGTATCTACATCAGGACAATAAGCATTCTTGAAATGACCGATTTCGCTTTCGTAATGATTGCGCATGTCCACCACAATGGTTTCCGGTTGGTCCAGCGCTTCGTGAAACTCGAGTGCGCTCAGGTGTTTCCCTACTTTCGATAAATCGTAGGTGCCATGTTCAAGACCATCAGCCACAATTTTTGGGCGAACTTTGATCGTTAGTTTGTAAAATGATTTTCCATCGTCTTCGATGGCATATTTAATCGGTAGTTGATCTAACTCCTGAATTGAATACAGATTTTCAAGAAAAACATTCAGGTTATGTTCCGGAACGCTCATTTGAGCATTAATGCCTTCGCGGGCTACATAAATGCGACCGAAACAGCCGAGTTCACTCCAGTTGCGATACAAATCGTTGCGGAATTCCTGTGGGTTTTCGATGTTGAAGTATTTGTAAAACGAGATGGTGCGGCGTTTAAATGTTTCGTTTTGAAGTTGTTCCTTTAAAATTCGACGGTCGATCCGATTTTCTAACATAATGAATAATACACGATTTTATTAAATGTAAGCATGAATTATCCATAACAATGAAATCCCTGGATTGTTTTTGAAAATACGTTTTTAACTGTTTGTTGTGCAAATTAACCGGCAGTGTAGTAATTATAATCTTTGAGAAAGGTTTCTATCAATTTTTTATCGGATTCGAATTTATCAGTGAGTTTAGTGACATCGTATATTTTTTCGGCTATCTTTTTTAGAAGTACAGCATTTTTCGATTTGTTGGTAAGTTCAAAATTTTCTTTTATAATTCTGATGTCATTGTCCGAAAACAAGATCATCTGATTCCGGCTAAAGTAGGGTTTGTAATCTTCAGTAATTTCCATAAGTATAGTATGACTTATATTGTATTTTGATTTTTCGGAGATCACTGCAGTGCCGGCAGCCAAATCGCCCAATCGTTGTGTATGTTTTGTGCTTACCATGGCTATAACACCAGGAATAAACCCCATTTGAATATCGACAATTGCAAAAATCCAGCGTACAAAATAATCGAAAAATCCAGCCTGATAGCCATCTATTTTTACAACTTTTATTTTTAATAATTTTTTGCCAAAAGTTTGCCCTTCCATTGTTGATTCACATACGAGCGAATAAAACATTATAGGCAATGCTATCAATAATAATGCAATGGATGTACTGTAATCAGGGTTGTTAAAAATATTGTCCAATAAAATAAAAGCCACAATAATAAAATAGGCAATCTGTA
>JAYFRI010000076.1:0-3378 GCA_034926015.1 Paludibacter sp.
GCTTTATGGTACCGAAATTAAATCCATTCGGGATGGTAAGGCCGGCTTGTCGGATACTTTTTGCACGTTTATCAACGATGAATTGTGGGTAAGAAATATGCACATTGCCACTTATTTTTTCGGAACTTATAACAATCATGACGTTCGCAGGGATCGTAAACTTTTACTTACCCGTCGCGAACTGAAGAAACTGATACGTGGTACCAAAGAAACCGGATTCACAATTGTTCCCACCAAGCTTTTTATCAACGAAAAGGGTCTGGCAAAACTCGAAATAGGCTTGGCGCGTGGTAAGAAAAACTACGATAAGCGCGAAAGTCTGAAAGAGAAAGAAGATAAACGGAACATTGACAGGGCAATGAAGCATTGACGACAAAGAGCTGATCCGCCCTTTTAAAAACAAAAAAATAAGGTTTTGAATTCATATTCAAAACCTTATTTTTTTTATCAGGATCGTTTATTTGATTTTCGACATAAATCTTTCAATGTCAATCAAAGCTCTTTCGTGTGTGCCGGTGCCAATTACAGCGCCTTTGCTGTCGGTAGCTTCGAGCGTAAACCTGAAGAGCCTTCCTTCAGTTTCGGTAAGTGTAGCCGTACAGCTTATAGTTTCTCCTACCGCACTTGCTTTTAAATGTTTAACGCATATAGAAGTGCCTACGCTTGAGCTTCCTTCCGGAGTATCAATCAGTTGCATAGCAGTGTTTTCCATAAATGCAACGAGTGCAGGTGTCGAAAATACAGCGAGTAATCCAGAGCCAAGTCGCTCAGCTGTCTGACTTTCGGTAACTATTGTGGTTTGTGTAAGTTGTTTATTCATTATTCATTTTTTTTTAGTGTTCAATTTCAACCATTTCATATATTCGTTAAGTTCGGTTTTCACCTCGGGTGCAAGTATCAGCAGACCGATAATGTTCGGAACGGCCATCGAGAGCACCAACATGTCGGAGAAATCGACAAGGGCATTCAGGCTTAATACCGAACCTAAAGCAGTGATTATTAAGAATACGATTTGATAAGCTCTTGTTGCATATATTCTTTTTCCCAAATGCTTTTCGCAGGCATCTCCCACCAAAAAATCGAAACTCTTAACACCGTAGTACGACCATGAAATGATAGTGGTGTAAGCAAATAGAATGATAGTGGGTAATAAAAGATAAGGGAACCAGGCCGAAACGGTAGAAAATGCAGCCGATGTAAGCGCTGTTCCGGTTAAATTGTCGGGATTGACATACAACCCCGATACGATAATCACCAATGCCGTCATTGTGCAAATAACAACGGTGTCGATAAACGGTTCGAGCAATGCCACCAGCCCTTCGGTAACCGGTTTCTGCGTTTTTACAGTGGAGTGAGCAATTGCAGCCGAACCGATGCCAGCTTCGTTGGAAAAGGCGGCTCTCCTGAACCCGATGATCATCACACCTACAAAACCACCTTTAGCAGCGTCGGCGTTGAAAGCGCCATTGAGAATTAGTCCAAAGGCATCTCCTACGTGTCGATAATTGACGCCAATTACAATAAGACAGGAAGCAATATAAAAAATGGCCATCAAAGGAAAGAGTTTGTCGTTTACATTCGCTATTCCTTTTATCCCGCCAATAATCACTACGCCTACCAAAACAGCAATCAGTATGCCCAACCAAATCTGATAACCATCGAGAAGAGGAAAAGTAATAATCGTTTGCGCCACTACCTGATTTGACTGGAACATATTCCCAATGCCGAAAGCGCCAATGCTTGCAAAAACGGCAAATATTACAGCGAGGCTTTTTCCGGTTTTAGCCCAACCTTTTTTGGCTAGTCCGTATTTTAAATAGTACATTGGTCCACCCGAAACTGTATTGTCAGTATTTATTTTTCGGTATTTTACGCCTAATGTACATTCGGTAAATTTAGTGGTCATGCCGAGCAATCCCGCTACTATTAACCAAAAAGTGGCTCCCGGTCCGCCCAAAGAAATGGCCACTGCCACGCCTGCAATATTTCCTAAGCCTACTGTAGCGGCACAGGCTGTAGCTATGGCCTGAAAATGCGAAATTTCGCCGTCGTGCCCATCTTTGTCGTATTTGCCCATGGCCAGGTCAATGGCATGTTTGAATCCTCTCAGGTTGATAAACCTAAAATAAACAGTAAAGAATAAAGCTCCGAAAATGAGCCATATAATTATAAATGGGATTTTAATTCCAGTTTCAAGACCTAAAGCAGCAAACGGATCCCAAAATAAAATTTTGTCGAGAAAAGAAACTATTGGTTGAAAAAAACTATTCACTTTATCGCTGAATGCGCTTACAGCGTTTTGCGCAATGAGGAGAGGAGATGCGAAGAAAAGCATGCATAATGTAAGCGTTTTTCTCATATATTCATATTTTTTGTGCAAATATACAAATAATCTCTAACTTTAGGATGTATGATGTTTGCTACAAAAGCTAATAATTTTTAGCAAAAAAAAACAGGCAGGTGAAGCACTTTGCTTCACTTGCCTGTTCACTTTTTTTTGATGCAAAAGATAACTCTGTATCGAATACTAAGAATTATCCAAGCAAGGTGAGCAATAATCCGGCAGCTACAGCCGAACCAATTACACCTGCTACATTAGGTCCCATGGCATGCATTAGCAAGAAGTTACCCGGGTCTTCTTCCTGACCAACTACCTGCGAAACACGGGCTGCCATCGGAACAGCCGAAACTCCGGCCGAACCAATCAATGGGTTGATTTTCTCCTTTAAGAACAAATTCATAAACTTGGCCAATAGTACACCGCCGGCAGTTCCAAACGAGAATGCCAATACTCCGATGACCATAATCATCATTGTTTGCAGATTTAAGAACGCGCTTGCAGTAGCTGTTGCTCCTACCGTAATACCAAGGAAAATAGTTACGATATTCATCAATTCATTCTGTACAGTTTTGCTCAATCGTTCCACAACACCACTTTCGCGCATAAGGTTACCAAGTAACAAACTACCAACTAGTGGAGCTGCTGGTGGCAACAATAACGAGATAAAAGCTGTTGCGAAAATAGGGAAAATAATTTTCTCTTTTTTCGATACAATACGCAACTGTTTCATTCGGATAAGTCGTTCACTTTTTGTAGTCAATAACTTCATAATTGGTGGCTGAATTACAGGCACTAAAGCCATGTATGAATAGGCAGCCACAGCAATAGGGCCTAACAAGTGAGGCGCTAATTTAGAAGTAAGGAAAATAGCTGTTGGACCATCAGCACCACCGATAATACCAATAGAAGCTGCTTCCTGAGGTGTGAAACCCAAACCTACAGCTGCTAAATAAGTAGCAAAAATACCTAACTGCGCAGCAGCACCTAATAACAAGCTTTTAGGGTTAGCCAACATAGGACCAAAATCGGTCATTGCG
>JAYFRI010000307.1:0-2241 GCA_034926015.1 Paludibacter sp.
TCGTACCGAATGCGCCGAAGAGGCTGTTTATAAATGCGAATTTGACACAGAAAACTTCGATCTGCAACTTTTGACCTTCGAAACGCAGGATTATGATTTTCTTTTCAAAGTGGGCAACGCTTTTCTTGACAAAATTTTTTACAATGGACTTCCGCTTCAGGCCGAATGGCAAAGTGGAAAACCTGTTGGAAACATCTGCTTGCTTTGCCGCTGCGAAAATGGCTACTTAGTACCGCTTTTTGACGCTATCAACAAAAAGGAGGCCTAAGCACAAGACCTTTAACGGGCAATCATTTGTAGCATTGCGGTTTAAATGCTTGTGCTGTGCTGATGCAGCAGAAACAAGAAAAATATTTACTTTTTTTATTGTAATTAGAACAAAACTGTATTATTTATGTTTGTAATAGTACAAAAACAAACTAAGACATTTTAAAGTGAATATATAATGAAGAAAGTACTAATTCTGACATTCATCCTTGCCTTGCCATTGCTGGCTTTTGCACAGAAAGGAACAATAAAAGGGCGTGTTTTTAATGCCAAATCAAATGAGCCCATCGAATTTGCCAACATTCTGGTTCAGGGAACTACTATAGGTTCCACTTCCGACCTTGACGGCAATTATATTTTTACAGGCATAACTCCCGGATTCTATCGGCTTGTTGTAAGTTTCGTTGGATTCGAAACTGCTGTTTCACCCGAAATTCAGGTACAGGGAAACCAAACTACTTTTGTTGATATCCCTGTCACGGAATCTGCATTACAAATCAAAGAAGTGGTTGTACGTCAAAACCTGAACCTTAAACGCATCGAAAGTCCTATTTCGGTACTTTCAATCGGCGTTCAGGAAATTGAAAAAAGTGCAGGTGCCAACCGCGATGTTTCAAAAGTAGTACAGGCTTTGCCTGGTGTGGGGGCTACCGATCCTAACCGAAACGATTTGATTGTTCGTGGTGGTGGCCCTTCCGAAAATGTATTTTATCTCGATGGCGTTGAAATTCCTGTCATCAACCACTTTGCAACACAGGGATCGTCGGGTGGTGCCATTGGCGTTATCAACCCTGACTTTGTACGCGAAATCAACTTTTACACGGGAGCTTTCCCGGCCAACCGCACCAATGCATTGAGTTCGGTAATGGAAATCCGCCAGAAAGATGGAAGTAAAGATCGTGTTCACTCCAAACTATCGGTGGGAGCTTCGGATGCCGCGCTTACAATAGATGGACCGTTAAGCCCCAAATCTACTTTTATTGTTTCGGCCCGCCAGTCGTACTTACAATATCTTTTCAAGTTTATCGGGCTTCCTTTCCTGCCCACTTACAACGATTTCCAATTGAAATACAAATACGAAATCAACAAGAAAAATGAAATTACATTCATTGGCATTGGCGCCATCGATAATCTGACCCTCAACACCGAACTGCAACAAACAGGAACGGAAGCTCAGAAATACCTGCTTTCGTATCTGCCCATCTACAAACAATGGAACTATACGGTGGGTGCCGTGCACAAACATTTTGGCGAGGGATTCATCGACAATTGGGTGTTGAGCCGCAACATGTTGCGCAACAGCAATTACAAATTCGAAAACAACGACGATACAAAGCCCAAAACATCCGATTATACTTCGGACGAAGCTGAAAACAAACTGCGTTTCGAACGGGATTATCCTTACCTGCCCGTGAAACTGAAAATAGGCGCCGGTGTTCGCTATTCACACTATACAAACGACACCTACCGCAGGCTGTTTTACAACAACACAGTGAATGAGCTGAATTACAGCACCGAATTAAATTTATTTGGCTATCAGGCTTTTGCTCAGGCCTCAGATGAATACTTGGAAGACAGGCTTAAACTGTCGCTGGGTGTGAGCATGGTGGGGAACAACTTCAACAAAAATATGAAGAACCCTCTGAATCAGCTTTCACCACGCCTGTCGGCATCCTACAACATCTCTGAACAGGTCGACTTCAATGCCAACATTGGACGCTATGCAGCACAACCGGCTTACACTACGCTTGGCTACCGTGCAACAACAGGTGGTGCACTTATCAATCAGAATGAAAATCTGAAATACATAAGTTCAAATCAACTGATCATGGGCTTCGAATATCGCCCAAAAGATAAAATGAGAATGAGTGTCGAAGGTTTCTACAAACAATACAGCAATTACCCTTTGTCGGTTCGCGAGGGAATAAGCATTGCAAGTCAGGGAGCCGATTACGGACAAATTGGCGATGAGGA
>JAYFRI010000084.1:0-17544 GCA_034926015.1 Paludibacter sp.
GTAGAGCGTCTGAAATGCAAAGTAGGGGAGTGTTTACAGAACGCAGGAAGCCCTAAGTGTTAGCGGATGTGCTTTATTCTTCAAATTCTATTGCTTTGTTAATGTAGTCAATCAACGGTTTTGTCGTCTCAAAATAGTTCATAATGGTTTTTATTGCATCTTTGCTTGTCAAAACTTTATCGCTAATTAGTTCCTTGGTGCAGAAACCTTTCATTTTAAGTAATTCAATAACTTCTTCTCTTTTTTCAGAAGCATCAGTAAACTTTTTTAGTTTACTTTCACCTTGAATACCGCTTGGAAATGTATCTTGGAATTTTTTGCTTGAAATTATCCCGTTAATTTCATTAAAGGAATAACTTATTTCTTGCCGAATTTTCTTTAAATATTCAGGACTTGTCTGCCAAACACCACCACCAATCATACAATTTCCTGGTTCGATATGAAGAAAGTATCCTGCTGTATTTGGTTGTGGTGCATTTTTATTAAAAACGACTAAAACATAATTTTTGTATGGTGTCTTGTCCTTTGAAAACCGTAAATCTCTATTTACTCTTGTCAAGCACTTCTTGGGAATTAAATTGGCATTTGCTATTGATAAGTCGATTATTGATAGTTCTGATAATAATTGTTCTGTAAACTGAACAATGTCGTCCTTATAGGCTTGATACAAAATTTTGTTTTGCTCAAACCATTCTCTTGAATTATTATTTTTGAGTTCTGTTAGAAAATTTAAAGACGTTTGTTTAATCATTTTGCTTACTTAGTTTATCAATGTATTTTACGATTATCTTAATCTGTTTCTCTTCGTTTGTTTGAGAAATTATGCTGTCAAAAATTTCGTTCTTTTCTTCTTCGTTGAGTTTTTCAAAGGCTTTTAAAACTTCTGATTCTTTGAAGGTTTCTAAAATTTGCTTTTCAGTTATTCTTTCTTTGTTTGATAAAAGATAAAGTGTAACAGTAACAAAGTCACCACCTTTTTTATTGATTGCTTTTCTTATTTCGCTATTTATAGAAAGCATTTTGTCTTCACCTTTTATTGGGGCAAGGTTTCTTGCTTCAATTTTAAAGTTGTCGATAAAACCTGAAACTTTTATGTCGCCCCATTTCCCTTCAATATTTTTTGAGTTTGGAATACGCAAATGGTATGTCCAAGCACCTTTGCCGTGTTCGTATATTAGTTCAAGTTTTTCGTCTTTTATAATGTAGTCCATTTGTTGTAGGTTTTTTTTAGTCTTTCCGCTAACGCCCGAGGCTATGGGCACGGGCGGTTTGCGGGCGTATTCGCTGTCGCACAGCGACAAGGTGAATAGGTTCAACTGACGCTTCCTTGCTGGGTCGTCCCGACCGCAGGAAGCATAAGTATTAGGTTCTCGTTCATTTTTTCATTGTCTTGTTGTTGTACTTCAACTTTTAATTCAGCCAAGTTGTCGATTAACAACTTATGAGTCGTTTAGTTGTCTCTACTGTCAAAGTTGAAGTCAATTGCAAGTCGAGTTTTCTGTTTCTTCGTAAAATATGGGGATTTTAAAAAGGTCGTAATTTAACTTCAAATGTAGTGGTTTTTTTAGAGTTGACAAAACCTAATGACTTTTGTCAAGTTTTCTGTACAAAAAACTTGACAAATAATAATTCATTCACTTGTAAACAACAAACCCACATCCGCCAGTTATCAACTTACAGTGCATTGGTTTTAGCTTTATCGGCTTCTTTTTTTTCTTAGCCGTAAAGCTAAAACCAATGTACTGTGACCGCTCTGCCTATTTTCAAAAAGCTATAAAAGCCACTGCAAGACATTTCAAAATTAATCGAACTTGCTGTGGCTTTTTTTGCTTTTTGGGCGATTATTTTCATGCAATACAACTATTTAAATATCAACTAGTAGATTTTTAAATAATTGGATTCGAATCTCTACCTATTTTTAATTGATAATTGAGGTCGCAATCAATATGATTATCGAATATTTAAATTTTGTGAATGCGATATGAAAGAGTTTTTATAGTAAATTTAAAAAACAATTATATCACTTTTCGAATATTTTAAAAAAAATACCGAATATTTTGTTATTTCAAAAAAATGTCATTCCTTTGCACATAATAATACTTATAAGTAGTATATAAAAATGATACTTTCAAAAACATCGGAATATGCTTTACGTATTTTGGCTTTTATGTCGAAAAACGAAGATAAGTTGTACTCAGCCAAATTTTTGGTTGATACGCTTCAGATTTCCGATAAATACCTGCGCCGGTTAATGACCGATTTAACCAAAGCCGGTTTTATATATAGCGTGCAGGGGCGTGATGGCGGTTACCGTTTTGCAAAAAGCACCAACGAAATTTATTTAGGACAAATAATTGATGCTGTGGAAGGTATAAATAAATATACAAGCTGTGTGCTCGGTTTTGATAAGTGCAGCGACGAAAATCCGTGTGCCATGCATGCCACATGGATTAGCGTACGCGATGAGTTTATAAAAGTTTTTGCAAACAACACACTCAAAAGCTTAGATATGAGCAAAATTTACAAACTCTGATTTTTTTTTTGCAATTAAATACTACTTCGTAGTATTATTTATGAAGGATGCTATATTTATATATTTCTTAATTCTATAATTTTAAAAATCAAAATGTTATGAAACAATCGTTGCTTGACAAATTTATGAGCCGGAAGGGTTTATCTACATCCTTCTGGATTATTGCACTGATTATGGTATCGGTGTTGATTTATTACACGGCAAATCTCCAAAAAGAAGTTCCGCCAATTCCTCAGGAAGTGACAGCGGAAAGTGGGGAAGTACTTTACACCTACGACGATGTGGTAGCAGGTAAAGCGTATTTTCAGCAGTTCGACTTAACCGATTGGGGTTCTTTACTTGGAATGGGTGCTTATATGGGACCCGATTTTTCCACTGACTTTGTACATTATCGTGCTACATTTTTGTACGATTACTATGGTATGGAGTTGTATAAAAAGAAAAATGCTCAGCTGACCGAAGTGGAACGTGGAGCTGTAAAAGAACGTGTAAAACAGGACTTTAAAAAACAAACAACGCTACTCGAAAGCAAAACTATTTACACCAAAGCGTCGGCTGCTGCCTACAAAGAAAATGTGAAATACCTCACCAAACTGCTTGTAGAGGGCGACCCTGAACGTGCTTGGCGTGGTGGTGTAATTAAACCGGAAGAAGCTGTGAAAATTGCAGCTTTTGTAGATTGGGCACAATTAGTAGCTTCATCTTATCGTACAGGCACTGACCGTACATGGTCGAACAACTGGCCTGCTGAACCACTCATCGATCAGGATTTGACATTTAATTCTCATAAAATTTCGCTGTGGGAATTCTTGGTTTTGTGGACATTGACCATTGTAGTGATTTATTTATCCTACGAATATTTGTTTAAAAAAGACGAAGATGAACAGTTAGAGCCTGCCATGAAAATTACTTCTATGTTTCCATCGCAGAAAAAATTATTGAAGTACATTCCAATTGTAGCGGGATTATTCTTAGTTCAGCTCTTTCTGGGTGGATATTTAGCGCACTTATACACAGAGCCAAGCAAAGATTTTATTATTTCGCAGGAGATATTGCCATTTAACGTTTTACGTTCAATGCATACGCAGTTGGCAATTTTGTGGGTTGCAGTGGGTTGGTTAGTTGGCGGATTGTTAATTGCGCCCTGGGTTGCCAACAAAGATCATAAATATCCGTGGTTGGTTGATGTACTTTGGTCGGCTTTGTTAGTTGTAGCAGTTGGGTCAATGATTGGTTTATATATGGGTGCAACCGGACAGATGCGCGAAACCTGGTTTTGGTTAGGTAACGAAGGACGTGAGCTGATAAATCTGGCACGTGTTTGGGATATTGGGTTGGTTATCGGATTGGTTTTCTGGTTTTTATTAATCATTTCGCTTATTCGAAAGTCAGCAACAAATAATCCTATTGTTAGTACCATTATCTGGTCGGCATTTGCTATTGCCACGCTTTATATGGCAGGTATGATGCCGGTTCACAAAATTATTCCAAACTATACGGTTGATGATTATTATCGTTGGTGGGTAATTCATTTGTGGGTAGAGTTAACATTTGAGCTTTTTGCAGCGGGTGTAATTGCATTCTTTACCGTTTCGCTGGGTCTTATCAGCCATAAAACTGCTGTAAGGGTTATGTTCTTCGAACTATTCCTTATTTCGTTAAGTGGTACATTGGGCGTTGGTCACCATTATTTCTGGCAAGGTCTTGATGAATATTGGATTGCCATTGGTGGTATTTTCTCGGCACTTGAACCACTGCCATTGGCACTGATGATTATCGAAGCCATGAAAAATCAGCGTGAGAAACTATATGCTGGTGAAGAATTCCATTTTGGTATACCGTTTATGTGGATTGCCGGTTCAGCTATAATGAACTGGATTGGAGCCGGATTCTTCGGAATGGTAATCAACACACCAACAATCAGCTACTATTCACACGGCACTTATCTTATCATGCCTCACGGACACATAGCACTGCTTGGTGCATTTGGCTACATTTCGTTAGCGTTTCTTTATATGACTTCGCGTGCCAACGCATTGGCAAATAATTATGTATGGAATGATAAATTGAGTAAAATTGGGTTCTGGGTTTTGACAATCGGGGCGTTGCTCTATGCCATTCCAACTTATATTGTGGGAATTCATCAGAGCGAAGTGGCAATGGAATCGGGTTATTTCTTTGCTCGTATGCGCGAGACAGTGGAAGGTTTAAAGGGCTGGATGTGGGCTAGGACTCTACCTGATGGCATGATGATATTGGGCGGACTGATTATTTTTTACGATTTAGCTCAAAAAACATTTTTTGCTAAAAAAATAAATTAAATTTACAGCGGGAAAATTGGAAGCAGTTTTCCCGCTTATTTATAAAATAATAAAAATTAATAATGAAACGAATAAAATACAACGAAATGGCAACTACCAATAATCCACATGGAGTAGATGCCCGAAAATTGCATGCAAACGATGATGTGCAGGTAGTTCATATTCTCTTAAAACCAGGCGAAAGCCTTAAAAAACACACCACGGCTGTAAATGTGTTTTTCTATGTATTGGAAGGCGAGGGAGTTATCGAAATTGGCGACGAAAAGCAAACTGCAACCAAGGATTGGCTTATTGATAGCCCCAAAAACATTCCACATTGCCTGTATAACGAAAGTAATGCCGACTTTAGAGTATTGGTTGTAAAAACACCTTCGCCTACAGCCGAGCAAAACAAACAAGCCATTAATAATATGTTAAACAAATAAAGATATGACAGCCATAGAAATATTAGTAAAAGAGCACGACAGCATTTTACAAATGATTGAAATAACTCAAACTATTTTAAACAAAAACGACGAAACCAAGGTTAATCTGCAACATGTGGAAGAAATAATTGATTTTGTGCAAAATTTTGCTGACAAATACCATCATCTCAAAGAAGAGGATGTATTGTTTATGGAACTGGAAAAACACGGAATGCCGCGCGAAGGTGGACCTGTTGGTGTTATGCTTTACGAACACGATGAAGGACGTGCATACATTAAAAATGCAATCGATGGAATTTCGCAATTAAAAAAAGGTGATAATTCGGCCTTCGCAGATATAAGAACTAATTTGCTAAACTACTGTACATTACTTACAAATCACATTGCCAAGGAAAATAATATTTTATACCCAATGGCCGAAAGAATGTTGCCGGGAAGCATACTCGAAACTATGTCGCTGAATTTTGAAGAAGCTAATTTAGCCACTGCCAACAACGAGTATCACGATAAATACCTGAAAATGGTGGACGAATTGAGCAGTATATATTTGAAATAAGAAATTCTTAATATTTATGTCTGAATTTACAAACAACGCCGAACAAAGAGCCGAAGAGTTAGCAAATTACATGCAGGAATTGCTGCAAGGTGAAAATGGTTTGCAACTCATTGAAAAGCACGCGCTTAAAACGAGCAAGTTTATCCCGCATGATATTGTGGGTGCTTTTGATATTTTGATGGATAAACAGATTTCAATCGAAGATTTGAAATTTGTTTCCAATAAGCTTTTCAATATTTTGTATCAAACCATTCTCGAATATCCTGCATTGACACCTGCACAGGGTTCAATTTTGGACATTTACACACAGGATAATGCTGTGGCGTTGGCTAACTTAAAAGATATGCGGGAACATATAAAAGCTATCAACAAACAGGCAGAAGTAGTTCATGTTCAGGCATTAATGCAAAAGTTAATTGCTTTCGAAAAATTCTTTCTGCATTATACGGTTATCGAAAATGTAGTTTTTCCGGTGTTGGAAAGTAAGTGGAGACACCACCAATGCGTAAAAATAATGTGGTCGTTTCACGATGATATTCGAAGGAATGTACGTAAATTAATTGAAATATTGGAAACTCCCGAAATTGACTTGCAGGAATTTAACTCCACATGCGGCTTGGTGTTTTTCAATGTCAATACCATTATCCTCAGGGAAGAAAAAATAATTTTCCCTATGCTGCTCGAAACCTTGACAAACGAAGAGTTTGCCGAGATGCTCCAACAAACCATTGGTATCGGGCTGCCTTATGCAGAGTTGAAACAATTGGAATTAAAAAATGCAGAACATATTTTCAGCACCGACGACAAAATACATTTGCCAACGGGCGTACTTACTGCTGAACAGTTTAATCTCATTTTTAATCATTTGTCGGTAGATATTACCTACGTGGACGAAAACGACACGGTGCGATTCTATTCCAATCCACCCCACCGAATTTTTCCACGTACGCCAGCAATTATTGGTCGAAAAGTGCAATTTTGCCATCCTCCCGAAAGTGTACATGTGGTGGAGCGCATTGTTGAATCGTTCCGAACGGGCGAAAAAGATGTGGCTTCATTTTGGTTTCACATGGGGCCGAAGTTTATACTAATTCAGTATTTTGCAGTTCGTAATGAGAATAATGAATATAAAGGTACGTTGGAAGTTTCGCAGGAAATATCAGAAATACAGAGTATTAGCGGAGATCGGAAATTGTTGGACTGGTAATATAATCGTATGTATAAATTTTTCAGAAAAACCCACAAATGGGTAGGGTTGGCTATTGCGTTGTTGATTATTTTGTTTTCTATTTCGGGAATTATTCTCAATCACAGGGAACTTTTATCATCGGTTGATCTCAACAGGAAAATACTTCCTAAGGATTTTCGGTACACCAACTGGAACAATGCCGCAGTACGTGCCACTGTAAAACTGAACGAAAACAGTTTTCTGACTTACGGTAATATTGGCGTTTGGCATACCGATTCCACTTTCTCGAAATTCACCGATTTCAATGTCGGTTTCCATGCCGGTATAGATAACCGCAAGATTTTCAAAATATTAAAAACTAACCAAACCTTGTTGGCCGGAACATTATTTGGATTGTACAAATTCGACAGCGAACAAAAAAAGTGGTTGAAAATTCCGTTGCCTCTTCACGAAGAAAATGTGGTGGATATACTCCAAAAAGGCGATAGCACTTTTGTTCTGACGCGCTCTCACTTGCTGGTTACTACCAATCTGAAGAATTTCGGCACCATTAACCTACCGCATCCCGAAAACTTTGACGACAAAGTGGGGCTTTTTAAAACGCTTTGGGTGATACATAGCGGCGAAATTTATGGCGAAATTGGTAAATTGTTGGTCGACCTTATGGCTGTAGTTTTTATTTTTTTGAGTGTGGGTGGAGTTATTTTGTTTTTTTCGAAACGGAAACTCAAAAAGCTAAAAGCCAACAAACCCAAGCAAGAATCGATACGCAAAACCCACAAATGGAATCTGAAATGGCACAACAAAATTGGTTGGATAACGGCAATTTTTCTTATTTTCACAACCCTCACAGGCATGTTTCTTCGTCCACCACTTTTGATTGCCATTGCTTCGGCACGCATAGATAAAATACCTTTAACCGAATTGGACACGCCTAATCCTTGGTACGATGTTTTGCGCCGGATAATGTATATTCCTGAAGAAGAAAAGTTTATCATTTCCACATCCGAAGGTTTATATTCGCTGGATAAAGATTTTAAAAACAGAGCAAAACTGTTTGATACTCAGCCACCAGCCAGTGTAATGGGTGTTACTGTTTTTGAGCAATTAGATGCCGAAAACATTATGGTAGGTTCGTTCGAAGGACTTTTTATGTGGAATTACAAAACAGGTGAGGTATTCGATTTGATAAAAAAACAACCCTATGTGCGTCCCCTAAAGAAAGGACCACCCGTTGGCGATTATAAAATAACTGGGTTTAGTACCGACTTCAAGGGGCAGCCAATAGCGTTCGAATATCAACATGGCGCCATAAATATCAACGGTGAAAACGAGTTTACACCAATGCCGAAAAACGTAATCGACAATGCCCCCATGTCGTTATGGACTTTAGCACTCGAAGTTCATACCGGGCGAATTTACGGAGCCTTTCTGGGCATTTTTTACATCCTGGTAGTGCCATTAGGCGGAATACTGATAATATTTACTGTTATTGGCGGATTAATGGTATGGTATAAATATCATTCTCGAAAGAAAAAATGAATTTAATACTTGTTGTTAAAACGTAACCATTTTATCAGCCCATACTACCACATTTACACAGTCAATCATGGTTGAGATGGGGCAAGCTTCTGTACTATCTAATTGGCGGGATTTAAGGCAAGTGCCACAAGCCAGAATTTCGCCACCTACTTCTACAAATTTTTTCAGCTGTTCGTCCACATTGTATTTTTCGTGGGTTAAACCTTCACATTCAACGGCTTCACCCATAAGGAAAAGTTTCACTTCGTTACCTTGTTTCTTTGCTGTAACTGCAAAACGAAAAGCGTTCCATGCTTTTTCGTACTCTTTTGTTTCGAGAATAATTCCGATTTTCATCTGTTTATAATTTTATTTTTTTAGTTGTCAGATGGAACTTACCATGTTAAAATAATCATTACTTTGTGTGTTAATAATTATTTTAACATGGACGTTTCATGATTTTATTAGTTTTTTGAAATGATTAATCCAAAATGATAGGGTTCAATAATAAATGGTAGTTTTTCAACCTGAAATCTTTGTTTGTCGAACCAGGTTGTAATTTGCTCCGGCTTCGGTCTGATATTCAGGTCGGGACCTCGTGGCGTAGAAATATCACTCCGCCAATGAATAATGCCAATTTTTCCATTCGATTTTAGAATACGATAAGCTTCGTCGACAAATTCCATTGGCGATTCATGGTGTAGAATATTGAATAGCATCACGTAATCAATTGAATTGTCAGGAAGTGCTGTTGAATGAGCAAGAATATCTCTTTTCTCTAATCGGATATTGTCAATTTGTTTGTTTTGGATTTTCTGATTCAAAATATCAATCATTTCATCTTCAATGTCGAAAGCGTACAATTTCCCCTGAATTAACCTTGCCGCGGGAATTGTGAATGTACCGAAGCCACTTCCAATTTCTACTAAATCAGTGATTTGTGAGTCAATATTTAATTCACTCAAAAGAAAATCAACATTAAAAAAATCATTCCAATTTGCTTCTTCGGGCATTCCGCTATCTCTTACCTTCATCTCAATTTGAGTTTTAGTTGACGTAAAGATAGAAAGAATTATTAAATCTTAAATGAAAATTCTTTGTTCGTCGTTAATAAAAGCTAAAATTTGACGGCTATTGCATTAATATCAAAACTTCATCTATCTTTGTGAGCGAATACTCACTTACTTTTTTCTGGTTTAATAATAAATAGATTACAATATATGGAAATAACTCTCCGTCAATTAGAACTTATCGAAGCTGCGAGTAAAATACTAACCAAATCAGGCACAAGTGGCTTGACCATAAAGAACCTGGCAAGAGAAATGAATTTTTCTGAAAGCGCTATTTACAGACATTTTTCGAGTAAAGAGGATATCATTCTTGCCATGATGGATTATCTGGCAGAAAACATCGACGAAAGATTAACAAATTTACCTAAAAACACAAATCCAGAAGAAAAATTTAGGGCAATGTTTGAGGAACAGTTTAATTTTTTTAGCAAAAACGGGCACTATGTTGTGGCTGTGTTTTCGGATGGATTAATGGACGAAAGCCTGAAAATTAACGAAGCTATCATGAAACTGTTAGCCGTAAAAATGAAACATTTGTTCCCATTAATAGCAGACGGACAGGAAAAAAATGTATTTACAAAAGCTATTTCTACCGAAGAATTGGTGTATGTAGTTATGGGAACTTTCAAGCTTCAAATGTATAAATGGCGGTTGTTCAATTTCGAATTTGATTTGAAAGAAAGCGGTAATAAAATGATTGACTCATTATTAACTTTAATAAAAACAAAATGAAAAAAGTACTTCCGTATTTTTTAGCGACCATATTGGGCGCATTAGGTTTGCTCACCTTATTCCTGAGCACATCGGTAATTTTCGATTTATTTGGCATAAGAGCCAAAGAAGGAAATTATGTATTGTTTGTAGTGTGGGCAAATTTTATCAGCAGCGTACTCTACCTAGTTTCAGCTTACGGATTCGTCAAAACAAAGCGTTGGACAAGCAAAATCTTAGTAATTTCTACCTCTATTCTTAGCTTAGCAATTATCGGATTAATTTTCCATATCAACAGTGGAGGTATTTACGAAACAAAAACAGTTGGAGCAATGATATTCAGAACCTCATTTACACTTGTATTTGCTGTAATTGCATATTTTACAATTAAAAACAAAATCAAAAAATAAATTTTTTTATACATACATGTTAGTAAATACTCACAAACTAAAAATTGCATTTCTCCTTTTGCTAATTGGAGTAATGAACTTGCCTTTGCAAGCCGAAGAATGGACACTTGAGCAATGCATTGATACGGCACAAGTAAAGAATAAAATGCTGCTAATGAGCAAAACCACGGTGGCTATTGGTGAACAGCGACACAAAGAAGCAGTGGCCGGTTTAATTCCAAAGCTCACTGTGAATGGCGATTATAAGTACTATATTGATTTGCCCTATCAATTAATGCCGCTATCCACCTTTAATCCTACGGCACCAGCCGGACAGTTTAAAGAAGCTCAGTTTGGCGTACCTCACAACCTGAATTTAAATGTACAGTTTGCAATGCCATTGTTTAATGCGCAAATTCTGGGCGGCATGAAAACGACTAAAATTGGTGCCGAAATGAGCGAATTGCAACAAAAACGAACCGAAGAACAGGTATTTTTTGATATTTCAAATTTGTATTACAACGCACAAATATTGCAAAAGCAAAAAGCATTTATCGATAGTAATTTGTTGAATACAAATAAGTTGTTGCAAAATATGCAGTTGCTTCACACACAGGATATGCTGAAAGAGTCGGACGTAACAAAAGTGGAACTTCAAAAAGCGCAACTCCAAACGCAACTCCAATTAGTTGACAGTAAATTGGTTCAGGTACTGAATGCTCTAAAATTCAGCATGGGAATTCCGATAACGCAGGAAATAGCAATTAATCAGGCAATTGAATTTAAAAATAATGCTGATTTTGTATCGCAAAAATCAGTTGACATTCAGTTGGTTGAAAAACATAATCTGTTTCTGAAAAGTGAATTAAGCACGCTAAAAAATTCGCGTTTGCCATCGCTTTCGCTTTACGGAACGTATGGACAAACCGGCTTTGGGTACGACGAAAAGCCGAATGATTTCCTGAAATTCTTCCCTGTGAGCTTTGTGGGCGTACAGTTAAGTTATCCGCTTTTTACAGGAACGGTTACGCAACGGAAAATTAATCAGAAAAAGTTAGAAATTTCGAACAGTAAATTGCAGGTTGACCAGGCAACCGAGCAGAATAATATGCTGACCGACAACGCAAAGCGAACGAAATTAACAGCACAACAAACGGTTGAAAATACATTGGCACAAATCAAATTGTCGGAAACGGTGTACAATCAAGTGGTATTGCAACAAAAACAGGGAACTGCCAGTTTGACCGATATTTTATTGGCTGACAATAGCTTACGCGAATCGCAACAAAACTATCTTTCGGCCGTAGTGGAATTTTTAAAAGCCGAATTGGAATTAAAAAAACTAACGGGAAACCTTTCAGTCAATTAAAAATTAGGAATTAAGAATTTTCAATAAAATACAAATCATGAAGAAATATATTATTTACGTAGTTGTGGCATTGGCAGTAGTTGCCGGAGTTGTTATTCGTTTAAAAAGTAACAAAGAAAAAACCGTGGATAGAGTGTATCGGTATGATAAAAATCAACCCATACCTGTGCAAGTTGATACATTAGAAATGGAACTGATAGGAAATAATCTTTTCTATACAGGTACTTTCGAGCCTAACAAAGAAACAAAAATCAGTGCCGATATTCAGGGGAAAATTAATTCCGTATTGGTGGATGCCGGTAGCGTTGTAAGTAAAGGTCAGCCCTTGGTATTATTGGACAATGCATTGCTAAAATTGCAACTGCAAACTGTTGACATACAGATTGAAGGACTTGAAAATGATGTACGTCGTTACAAAATACTTTCGGAAGCTGACGCTATTCAGGGAGTGCAATTGGAAAAAACTGAATTGGGTTTAAAATCGGCAAAAGTGCAACGCGCCACTATTATAGAGCAACTCAGCAAAACCACTATAAAAGCGCCTTTTGCCGGAATTGTAACCGCCAAGCTCACCGAAGAAGGTGCATTTGCAGCGCCTGGTGTGCCATTGATTCAAATCACCGACATTTCGCAGTTGAAATTTACGGTAAATGTGCCCGAAAATGAGTTGAGTCAATTCAAAATGAATCAAAATTATTCGCTTCAAGCGGATGCTTATCCCGAAAACTCATTGACAGGAAAAGTAACATTGGTAGGCAGTAAAGCCAATATGGGCAATAGTTACCCCATTCAGTTCACGGTAAAAAATACTGCTGATTTACGAATAAAATCAGGCATGTTCGGAAAAGTAAATTTGAAAAACACCGATACCGAAAAGCACATTATTATTCCGGCTTCGGCAATTGTAGGCTCCAATATTAACCCACAAGTTTATGCGATTGAAAACGGAAAAGCAATACTCAAAAACATTAGCATTGCAAGTCGTGTCCAAAATAAAGTGATTATAGCAAACGGTTTGAGCGATGGAAATGTATTGATTACCAATGGTTTTATTAATTTATTTGATGGTGCAAATGTGTCAATTAAGAATTAAAAAGTAAGAAAATGAATATAACTAAAATTGCCATAGAACGCCCGTCGCTGATAATCGTACTTTTCAGCGTACTTACTTTGCTTGGAATAATAGGATATAAAAGTTTGAGTTACGAACTTTTGCCCGATTTTAATCAACCGGTAGTGGTTATCAAAACCATGTATCCGGGAGCCGAACCGCAGGAAGTGGAAACCTCCGTTTCGCGTAAAATTGAAGATGCATTGTCGAATTTGGAAGGTGTTGATTATCTCGAAACCAAATCGATGCCCAATGCTTCGGTGATTGTTGCCAACTTGAAATATGGCACCAACGTGGACCAAGCCATGCAGGATGCGCAACGCTATATCGACAATATACGCAAAGACCTTCCGGCAGATATTATGAGCCCCGTAATGAGTAAAGTTTCGCCTAATGATTTGCCTATCATATCAATAAGTGCAACAAGTAATTTGTCGGCTACGGAATTTTACCAGAAAATGCAAAACGAATACCTACCGCAAATTCAACAGTTAAAAGGAGTTGCCGAAATCACTATTTTGGGTGGCGAAGAACGCGAAATTCAGGTAAAAGTGAATCAGGATAAACTCAAAAGTTATAAACTTTCGCTTTCGCAGGTGGTAGATGCTATTAACCGTTCGGGCTTGGATTTGCCTGCCGGCAAAGTGCAATCGACCAAAGAAAATAACTCGGTGCGCTTAATCGGGAAGTTCGCAACGGTCGAAAATATTATGAATGTGCAAGTGGCAATGCCTGCCCCCGGCAGTCCGGTTTATGTGCGTGATGTGGCAACCGTAACCGATGGTATAAAGGAAATTAGCTCTGTGAGTAGGTTTAATGGCGTAAATGGTATTGGGCTGATGCTCAAAAAACAAGGCGATGCCAATGCCGTGGAAGTATCTAAATTGGTACACGATAAACTTAAGAGTATCGAAAATCAAAATGCAAGCGCGGGAGTAAAATTTGTTGTAGCCGACGATTCGACCGACAAAACCATTGCGGCAGTTGATTCTGTAATATTCGACTTAATGCTGGCTGTCATTTTAGTTTCGCTGGTAATGCTTTTGTTTTTAAGAAGTTACCGAAACGCATTGATTGTAATTATAGCTATTCCGACTTCGTTAGTTACAGCTTTTGCAGTGATGTGGTTGCTGGGTTATACGTTAAATTTGATGACATTATTGGCCATGTCGTTAATTATCGGAATTTTGGTGGATGATGCAACTGTGGTGTTGGAAAACATTCAGCGACACTTGGATATGGGAAAAAACAGACGTGTAGCCGCTATGGATGGTCGTATGGAAATTGGATTTTCGGCTGTTTCAATAACATTAGTCGATGTGGTGGTGTTTTTACCAATTTTGTTTTTACAAGTTTTTGTGGCCGATATGCTAAAACAGTTTTCGGTAATTGTAATTACCTCAACACTAACCAGTTTGTTAGTTGGGTTTACGCTGACGCCCTGGTTGGCTTCGCGCATTGGTAAAAAAGAAGAATTAGAACCTACCAACTTTTTCAATCGTTTTTTACTTTGGTTCGAAAAGCAATTGCAAAAATTTATTGAGTGGTATGGCGTAAAATTAAAATGGGTATTGAGTCATAAACTAATTTTTGGCGCAATAGTTATTGTATTGTTGGCACTTACGGGTGTAATGATGAAGCAAGGCATTATTGGAAAAGAAATGATGAGCACCGGCGACCAGGGTAAATTCAGAATGAATCTGGAGTTCGACAAAACCACAACGGTAAAAGAAAACAACCTTGTTTCGCAACAAATTGAGAATTTTATCATGCAGCAACCCGAAGTAGCATCGCTCTTTAGCAATGTAGCCGGACCAAGTACGGGAATTGGAAGTTTGGGAGTTGGTTCAGCCAATAAAACCGAATTTACGATTCAGTTAAGGCCTGAAAATGAGCGTGATATAACTACCGAAAAATACATGAAATCCTTGCGTGAAGCTCTCCGCAAGGAATTTCCGAGTATCAATTATTCGATGGCTGTGTTGGGGCTACTTCCAAAATCGGCACCTATCAAAATTACTTTGAGTGGGAGCGATTTGAACTTAGTTATGAAAACGGGTGCTGAATTGAAAGCGATGATTGAACAAATACCGGGCGCCGATAATGTGAAATTGTCGGTGGAAGAAGGTGTGCCTGAGTACAAAGTTATTCCCGACAAAGACAAAATGCAACGCTTAGGATTAACCACCGCTTATGTGGGTATGAATTTACGAACCGCATTTACCGGCAACGAGGATGCCACATTAACCGAAAAAGGTATTGAATATCCGGTGCGGGTTTGGCTGGACGATTTCAGTAGAAAAAACTACGAAGATGTGAGCAAACTTAGCATAGTAAATCCGATGAATCAGCCCATCGAAGTATCGCAATTTGCCGACGTAAAACAAGATAATTCGCCTTCGCTTTTGGAACGGATGGATAGGCAGGCATCGGTTACGCTTACAGCCGAATCGTTTGGTCGCCCTTCGGGTACATTGGCCGACGAAGCTATTACTAAACTCAAAAACAAGCCATTGCCCGAAGGTGTAAAAATGAGTTGGGGAGCTGATATTAAAACACAAAATGAAAGTTTTGGGGCATTAGGTTCGGTATTGCTCATTTCGTTTTTGCTTATTTATCTGATAATGGTGGCGTTGTACGACAATTATATTTATCCATTTGTGGCGTTGTTTGCCATTCCGGTGGCGATAATTGGCGCATTTTTAGCCCTTAATTTGTCGCTAAACGATTTGACCTTATTTGCACAACTTGGATTGATAATGCTAATGGGTTTGGTAACTAAAAATTCAATTTTAATAGTGGATTTCACCAACCAACTCAAAGCAGAGGGCAAACATTTTAAAGAAGCGTTATTAATAGCCGGCAAAGAACGTATGCGCCCTATTTTAATGACTACCCTTGCTATGGCCATTGGTATGTTGCCCATTGCATTGGCAAAAGGTACGGCAGCCGAATGGAAAAACGGCTTGGCTTGGGTTATTATTGGCGGATTGATGTCATCACTCATTCTCACCGTATTTTTGGTGCCAATGGTTTATTATGTGGTAGATACGGTAAAGGAAAGGTTAAATAAAAAGAAAAATATCGCAAATCTCATTTGATGAAACATTCCACTTCCAATAACACTTCCGAAAAATCTATTCTGGAAGCAGCTGAAAGGCTGTTTATGGAAAGAGGTTTTGCACATACAACCACCACAATGATAGCAAGAGAGGTTGGTTGTAATCAGTCCCTGATACATTATTATTTTCGCTCCAAAGAAAAACTATTTCAGTTGGTTTTCGAAAAATATTTACAAATTTTCACTGTTGGTTTATCTATCATTGCTAATAAAAGTTTAACTTTTGAAGAACGGATAAAAGATTGTGTTTACACACTGTTTGAAATGCTACAAGACCATCCTGAAATTGTATCTTTTCTAATCAACGAACTTACAACAAACCCGAAAAATACCTCTGCGGTTAAAAAACAATTAATGACAATTTCTTTGGATCTTTTACAGATTTTTGAACGTGATTTGCAAATTGAGATTTTCAAAGGTCGAATTCATCAGATTTCTGCGATTGATTTGATTATGAATATATCTTCGTTGAATACAGGCGTGTTTTTGTTTTATTCAATAGCAAAAAAACTATCTATATTCACAGATGCAAAACTTCAAGAATTGATTGCTTTACGAAAAGAGGAGAATTTAAAAATAATTTTGAAATCAGTCTTGATAAGCTAATTTCTATTTCGATGCAAAGATTCAAAAAATATTTTGAATAGGTACATTTTCTTTTAATTTGGAAGTTAAATTTTATTCTTGTTTGTTAAATGGATAATAATTTCAATACCTCACACTGTCGTTTTTTTTTTGAATGGAACCTAACGACCGAGGCTATGGGCACGGGCGGTTTGCGGGCGAATTTCCTGTCGTGAAACGACAAGGGAAATGCGGGCGCAAAACCCGCTAAGTGCACGTCAGCCAGCCTGTGAACATAGGCGTGTGTTGAACTAAATTAGCTTCGCTGATCTTCGATTCCCTTCGGGAAGGGCTTTGATTAGTTCAGTTTATTAATACTTTATATTTCAAATTTCCGTTTCAAGATGCTGAAAGAGGAATTACCAGTTCCTTTAAAATTTTAAATCTCCCAATCTATTCATTTTAATTTTTCAGCATCATGAAACAGGAAAAAGATTTTACTGTTATTAGTCGTGCCATGGCCACCGTTGCCGGCTTCGACCGTGTGTACCGAACCCTCGAACAGCAGGTTATACTGCGTGGTCAGGCTAAGAGTACTTTCGAGAATTACATTCATCGCATTGCGCAGGTTTCTCTGCATTTCAACCGTTTGCCCGAAGAGATT
>JAYFRI010000051.1:0-7201 GCA_034926015.1 Paludibacter sp.
GAAGCTTGATTAAAAAGCTAATTGATAGTTTTATAATTGTATTCAGAGGTTTATTTACGTTAAATTACGAATTCTATAATTTAATTTTGAGTACTTTTGCATATTGAACAATAGTAAAAGACTCCAAAAAGAAACAAGTGATGTCAGAATTTTCAGGACATATTTCACAGATTATCGGCCCGGTAGTTGATGTGTTTTTTAAAGCAGATGAAAATGGTGAGTTAAGATTGCCTTCCATTAATGATGCATTAAGTATTAAAAGACAGAATGGAAATGAACTAATTGTTGAAGTTCAGCAGCATATAGGCGAAAACACAGTTCGATGTGTAGCGATGGACTCTACCGATGGACTTTGCAGAGGGATGAAAGCAGTTGCATTGGGGAGACCCATTTCAATGCCGGTAGGGAATCAGGTGAAAGGCCGATTGATGAATGTAATTGGCAATTCGATTGATGGGATGAAGCCACTTGATAAAGAAGGTGCTTATCCGATACATCGTGAACCTCCTAAATTCGAAGAACTTACCACAAGTGAAGAAGTGCTTTTCACAGGAATCAAAGTAATTGATTTACTCGAACCTTATGTGAAAGGTGGAAAAATCGGACTTTTTGGTGGTGCCGGTGTAGGCAAAACAGTTATTATCATGGAATTGATTAATAATATTGCCAAGGGTCACAGTGGTTTCTCGGTTTTTGCCGGTGTGGGCGAACGTACCCGTGAAGGTAACGATTTACTTCGCGAAATGATTGAATCGGGTGTTATCCGTTACGGTGAAGAATTCAAGAAAAGCATGGACGAAGGAAACTGGGACCTTTCGAAAGTCGATTATAAAGAAGTAGAACAGTCGCAGGCAAGTCTTGTGTTTGGTCAGATGAACGAACCTCCAGGCGCACGTTCTTCGGTAGCTTTGTCTGGGCTCACAGTTGCTGAGTCGTTCAGAGACAATGGTGAAGAAGGCGGGCGTGATATTTTGTTTTTTATCGATAATATTTTCCGTTTTACGCAGGCAGGCTCCGAGGTTTCGGCCTTGTTGGGTCGTATGCCATCGGCTGTAGGTTATCAACCCACACTGGCCACAGAAATGGGTCGTATGCAGGAACGCATTACTTCCACAAAAAACGGATCTATTACTTCGGTACAAGCCGTATATGTTCCCGCCGATGATCTTACCGATCCGGCTCCGGCTACAACATTTACGCATCTTGATGCCACCACAGTGTTGAGCCGTAAAATTGCAGAGTTGGGTATATTTCCTGCTGTGGATCCGCTCGATTCCACATCGCGTATCCTTAATCCAATAGTACTGGGCGAAGAGCATTACGAAACAGCCCAGCGCGTCAAACAAATACTGCAACGCAACAAAGAATTGCAGGATATTATTTCCATTCTTGGGATGGAAGAATTGTCGGACGAAGACCGCATGACGGTGAATCGTGCCCGTAAAGTGCAACGTTTCCTTTCGCAACCATTTGCTATGGCAGCGCAGTTTACAGGAGTTCCGGGTGTAATGGTGCCAATAGCAGAAACTATCCGCGGATTTAAAATGATACTCGATGGACAGTTAGACGAATTACCCGAAATGGCTTTCCTGAATGTAGGAACAATTGACGAAGCCATTGCCAAAGGGCATCAGTTGATGAAACAGGCCCGAAAATCAGTAAATAACTAACAAGCGAAATAAACCTATGAAACTTGCTATTTATACCCCCGAAAAAATGTTTTTCTCAGGCGAAGTGGAAATAGTTACTTTGCCGGGTTTAACAGGTTCGTTTACTATTCTCGATCATCACGCAGCGCTTATTTCTTCGTTAGGAAAGGGAAGTGTGATGTTCAGGGATAAAAACGGAGTAACCGACTTTCTGATTGAAAGCGGTTTTGTGGAGGTGAAAAAGAACGAGGTGATTGTTTGCACTGAATTAATGAACATAAAATGAAAGAACTAAGGACTAAAATTGTTGTTCTTTTTACTTTCCTCATGCTGCTTGCAGCCTGGGGCTTTTGGTGGTTGCAAACTGCATTGATGCCGGCTACTATCGAAGCGTATCCTTTTATACCTCTTGTATTTTATTTTTCGGGTATTGTGTTGGTACAGACTCTGTATCGATTGGATAAGACCAATCCACGTAAATTAGTGAATGTGTATATGTTGCTAAAATTATTGAAAATGGTGATTGGCGGTATTATGGCGCTCATTTATTTACTGGTTCTCCATGCTCCACTGAAACCATTCATTATCGTTTTTGCAGCTTTTTATATGTTGTATATTTTGTTCGAAACTTATGTGTTTTATAGTTTCGAAAAACAAATAAAGAAGGAACGCAAATGAATAGAAGTCTGAAAATACTGCTCGTGTTGGTGGGTGCATTTATGTTGTCCTTCGTATCAACGCGTGCTGTGGCATCTACGCCTGATAATAAGAACCTTGATGTGCGTGCATTTATCCTCGACCATGTCTCTGACTCCTACCAGTGGCACATTACAACAATTGGCGATCGGCACATTTCTATCCCTTTACCCGTAATTGTTTACAGCAAATCAACAGGGTGGCATGTTTTTTTGTCATCTGCATTTCATGGCGGGCAGCACGATGGTTTCGTAATTGCTACCGAAGGAGTTTACAAGGGAAAAATTGTAGAAACAGGTGCCAATGGCAGTCAGGTTAAACCCTTCGATATTTCTATTACAAAGAATGTTTTTTCATTACTATTCAGTAGCTTATTGCTTATTCTTGTCATTATGTCGGTTTCCCGATCCTACAAAAAGAAAGGATTTGCACCTAAGTCCGGTTTTGTGGCTATGATGGAGATGTTCATAATGAGCATCAACGACGATGTAATAAAACCCTGTGTTGGAAAACAATACAAAAAATATGCTCCTTATTTACTGACAGTATTTTTCTTTGTTTTTATCAACAATTTAATGGGACTGATACCGATATTTCCCGGTGGAGCTAATGTTACCGGTAATATTGCGATTACATTTGTACTGGCTATTTGTACTTTTCTGATTGTCAATCTAAAAGGATCGAAAGAGTATTGGCGGGAAATACTGTGGCCGGATGTGCCAATGTGGTTGAAATTTCCTGTTCCATTTATGCCTGTTATTGAACTAGTCGGTATATTCACAAAACCATTTGCATTGATGATTCGTTTATTTGCTAATATCCTGGCGGGTCACGCCATTGTGTTGGGACTTACGGCATTAATTTTTGTGACAGTGAGCATGGGGCAGGCAATGAATACAAGTATGACGGTGTTGTCGGTGATATTCAGCGTTTTTATCAGCTTTGTGGAATTGCTTGTGGCTTACATTCAGGCTTATATTTTTACAATGTTATCGGCTGTATTTATCGGATTGGCGAGAGTAGAACCTCATCATGTAGTCAATAAAAGTTCAACAAATCCTTCTAAGTAAACTTAAGTTGGATTTTTTAAAATATAAAAAAATAAAACAATAAAAAACCACATCCTTACACCTCTTTGTAGGTTGAAAGGCTAAAAATTAAGATTATGTTACTATCAATTTTATTACAGGCAGCTGCAGGAGCAGGCTTAGCAAAATTAGGTGCCGGCATTGGTGTAGGACTTGCAGCCATAGCGGCTGGTATTGGTATCGGTAATATCGGAGCGTCGGCCATGGAAGGTATTGCCCGTCAGCCCGAAGCAGCCGGAGATATTCGTATGAACATGATTATTGCAGCAGCACTCGTTGATGCAGTAGCACTTTTTGCAATTGTAGTTTGCGGATTTATTTTGTCCTGATTTCGAATATCAGTCGGTTACGATAATTTTATGGAGAGCCATTGAGGCTTAAATTTGTTTTTTCGGCAAGCCGGGTTTAAATTGCATCCTATTCGTAAACGCATGACAAAATATTCATGTTTTTTTGAAATAATAAAATAAGAAAACTATGTCGTTATTGACACCCGATTCAGGATTGTTATTCTGGATGCTGATTTCATTTGGAATCGTTGTTTTTGTACTTGCTAAATTTGGTTTTCCTGTCATTCTTAAAATGGTGGAAGAGCGGAAGGAATTCATCGAAGATGCTTTGTTGAAAGCCGAAAAAGCACGTACCGAACTCGATAGTGTGAAGGTTGAAGCAGAGCTGATTCTCGAAAAAGCCCGAAAGGAACATCAGGAAATAATGAATGAGGCTTCGCAATTAAGAGAAGCGCTGATTCAGGAAGCCAGGACCAAAGCCATTGGCGAAGCCGACAAAATCATAGAAAATGCAAGACTGCTAATCCAACATGAGAAAGAGGCTGCCATTCGCGATATTCGCAAGCAGGTAGCCGGTTTGTCGGTGGATGTAGCCGAGAAAGTGCTCCGAAGCAAACTCGAGAAAAAAGAAGAACAGTTGGGTATGATTCAACGATTGATTGATGAAATGAACATTTCAAAATCTTAAGGTATGAATACAGGACTAACGTCGACACGGTACGCGAATGCTTTGTATAAATTTGCTGAACAAAAACAGCAAGAAGATACTATTTATAAGCAAATGAAAGTTTTGGCAAGGAGTTTTTCCGAACTAAATCAGTTGAGAGCCGTTCTTGACAATCCGGTACTTGACAATTCAGGAAAGAAGGAAATCATTCAACTTGCCATCGGAAGCAAAGTCGACTCTATACTCGACGGTTTTATTGACCTGGTGCTCACCAATCATCGCGAAAATAGTTTGCAAACAATGGCGTTGAAATACATTGATATTTATCGCGAAAACAAACAAATATTCTCGGGAAAACTGACTACGGCTATCGAAATTGATGGTGCAATAGAGCAGCATCTTGTAGCTGTGATTGAGAAACAAACCAATGGAACACTTGAACTTGAAAAAAAAGTAAATCCCGATATTCTGGGTGGATTTATGATAGAAGTTGATAATTTACGCTGGGATGCCACTTTGAAAAATGAATTACGTAGTATAAAAAATAAACTTATAGAGAGTAGTATATAAGTTTGTCTTTGTAAGTGAAATTGTAAATCGTAAATAAGAAAATTGTAAATATAGAAATAGGATGTCAGATAAAATCAAAGTAAGCGAAGTGTCCGAAATACTGCGGATGCAACTCGAAGGCATTACATCAGCAGTTCAGTTCGACGAAGTGGGGACTGTTTTGCAGGTAAGCGACGGTGTAGTACGTATCTACGGACTTAATAATGCTGAAGCCAACGAATTACTTGTTTTTGAAAATGGTTTGAAAGCCATTGTAATGAATCTTGAAGAAGACAATGTTGGAGCAGTTTTACTAGGCTCCACCAGCAATATAAAAGAAGGAGATACTGTAAAACGTACCGGAAAAGTGGCTTCTATTCAGGTAAGCGAAGCTATGCTGGGACGTGTTATCAATCCTTTGGGCGAAGCCCTGGATGGTAAAGGCAAAATAATAGGTGAAGCCGTCGAAATGCCCCTCGAACGTAAAGCGCCCGGAGTTATCTTTCGTCAACCGGTGGTGGAACCGCTGCAAACCGGACTGAAAGCCATCGATGCCATGATTCCTATCGGACGTGGACAGCGTGAACTTATTATCGGCGATCGCCAAACCGGAAAAACAAGTATTGCTATCGATACCATTATCAATCAGCGTGAAAATTTTGAAGCCGGCAATCCTGTTTATTGCATCTATGTAGCCATTGGTCAGAAGGGCTCCACGGTGGCTTCTATCGTGAATACGCTGAAAGAACATGGTGCTATGGAATATACGGTGGTGGTAGCAGCCAATGCTTCCGATCCCGCAGCTTTGCAGTATTTTGCACCTTTTGCCGGAGCCGCCATTGGGGAGTTTTTTCGCGATACAGGTCGTCATGCGCTGGTAGTTTATGATGATTTGTCGAAACAGGCAGTAGCTTATCGCGAAGTATCGCTGATTCTTCGTCGTCCTTCCGGTCGTGAAGCTTATCCGGGCGATATTTTCTACCTGCATTCCCGTTTGCTCGAGCGTGCAGCCAAGATTATAAATCAGCAGGAGGTGGCCGAGCAAATGAATGATCTTCCCGAAAGTTTGAAAGGAAAAGTGAAAGGTGGTGGATCGCTTACAGCATTACCGGTGATTGAAACGCAAGCGGGCGATGTGTCGGCTTATATTCCTACCAATGTGATTTCGATTACCGATGGACAGATTTTCCTAGATACCGACCTGTTCAATCAGGGAAACCGACCGGCCATTAACGTGGGGATTTCGGTTTCGCGTGTGGGTGGAAATGCCCAGATCAAATCAATGAAAAAAGTGGCTGGTACGCTTAAAATTGATCAGGCTCAGTACCGCGAGTTGGAAGCTTTTACAAAGTTTGGTGGTGATATGGATCCGGTAACCGCCATGACGATAGATAAAGGGCAAAAAAATACACGCTTACTTGTACAGCCATTGCATGAGCCAATGCCGATAGAGAAGCAGGTGGCCGTATTGTATTGTGGAACTCATGGATTGTTGTCGAAAGTGAGCCTTGATAAAGTGTCTGATTTTCAGAAACAGTTTCTTCTCACACTCGAGCAGTCACATAAAGTTGATGTGTTGGATGTAATCAAATCAGGGGTTGTGGACGATAAGGTGACAGCAATTATTGAAGAAGTGGCAAGTCGCGTGGCGAAACAAATATAAGCACAGTTGCACCTTCAGTTTGAAGGTGTTTTTTACTAAACAGCAGGAAAAGTGGGCTCATTAAAGGAAATAAAAACAAGGATAAATTCGGTAAAGTCGACTCAGAAAATTACTTCGGCCATGAAAATGGTATCATCGGCCAAACTAAGCAAAGCGCAACGAACCATCGAGAACTTTTATCCTTATCAGCAAAAAATTCAGGACTTGCTTCAGCATTTGTTGGTTTCGGCAAACGATGAAGTTGAGACTTTATATGCCGAAAAGCGTGAGCTGAAAAAAGTTGCTGTTGTTGTTTTTGCTTCCAATGCGAGTTTGTGTGGAGGTTTCAATAGCAGTGTAGTCAAGAAACTTGCCGATGTAATTGCCAATTATCGGCACTTAGGCCTGGAAAATATACTTATTTATCCCGTAGGCAAGCAAGTGTCAAAAGCTTGTAAAAAGAGTGCGTATCAGGTAATGGGAAATTTTGATGCTTTGACTGACAAACCATCTTATAATGAGATCATTGAACTTGCTGATGCTTTAATGTCGGGGTTCGAAAATCAAGAATTTGATAAAGTGGATCTTTTGTATTATCATTTCAATACAAAAAGCAACCA
>JAYFRI010000311.1:0-12596 GCA_034926015.1 Paludibacter sp.
GAGTACCAGTCTGGCTTTTTCATCTCCTTCGGTCATGCGTTGGGTGATGATTTTTACGTCGCTTGTACCTAAATGTGCCACTAAACCTCCCTGACCAACCAGCATTTTTTGAAGCTGACTTTTGCTGTATTTCCCATCGAAACAGACTCTTATCAATTCTCCGGCATCTATCGTTCCTGAACGTTCGGGCGAAAAAGGTCCGAATCCATCCAATGCCTGGTTTGTGTCGATGACTTTGCCGTATTTGTGTGCAGCCACCGAAACACCTCCACCTAAATGAGCGATAACAAGGTTCAGCTTGTCGTAAGTAGTGCCCAATGAAATGGCATATTTTCGACCAATTGCTTTGTGGTTAAGCGCGTGAAAAGTGGAACGGCGTGGGAATAAGGGATGTCCGCTTACGCGTGCAATGTCGCTCAACTCATCCACAGTGACGGGATCAGTAACGAAAGCCCGACAATTGGGGATCTGCCCGGCAATTTCGAAAGCGAGCGGCGCCCCAAGGTTACTGGCATGTTGTCCGGCCATTTTCAGGTCTTCTATCATTTGCTCCGTAACTTCATAAACGCCTGATTCTATAGGGCGCATCAAGCCGCCTCTCCCTACCACAGCCGATAAATCGTTGAGGTCAAAATCATCGTCGGCAAGGCGTTTTAAAATGATGTTTTTTCTAAAGTCATATTGATCGAAAACATTTTTAAATCCTGAAAGGTCGTCGTTGGAGTGACGAATGGTATGGAGGCTCAGTAAGTTTTCATCATCATAAACAGCTATTTTAGTCGATGTGGAACCCGGATTGATGGATAGAATTTTGTACATATTATTCGGTTTTTAATGTAGTGTGTACTTGTTAGCCTGGCGAAATCTGCTTTGCTTTCTCTTTTTTTACTATTATTTCGTTCGTCCCGGGTTTTTAGCGATAAAATCTTTCCAACCTGTGTATGCACTTTCGCTTGTAGGTCTGCCGGCTTGCAGAAAATGGCAATAAGCAGCAGCAAGTCCATCGGTAGCATCGAGTTGAGGCAGCATTTCCCCGGACGAAATATTCAGGTATCGTCGCAACATATCGGCCACCTGATCTTTCGATGCCCGGCCATTTCCGGTGATGGCCATTTTAATTTTGAGTGGCGCATATTCGGTAATGGGTAAATCCCGGTACAATGCAGCCGACATTGCAACGCCTTGTGCGCGTCCGAGTTTTAGCATCGACTGAACGTTTTTTCCGAAAAATGGTGCTTCGATGGCCATGCAGTCTGGGTGAAACTCATCAATCAATGACAAGGTACGCGAAAAAATTTTTTGAAGCTTAAGATAATGGTTGCTGTATTTTTTCAAATCGAGAATCCCCATGACCAACATTTCAACTTTATTCCCCGTCACCTTGATAATTCCATACCCCATGATGGTGGTTCCCGGGTCGATTCCCAGTATGATAGTTTCTTTTTCCATTTAGTTGATCAGCTCAAGAACTGTTGAGAAGAAACTTACTTCGCTTCCGAATGCCGCCGAGCAGCTGTTCTGAAATGACGAAGCATTTTCCTTGTGCCAGTTCAGTAGCGTTTGCATGTCGGCGATATGGAATTGTACTGAGTAGGATGTGCCTTCATCGTCCTCGCTGCCTACTATTTTTGTAATTTGAGGCTTGGCAAAATTTCCTGATGCAAGCATAAACGGGATATGTTGCTCTTTGATCCAAATGATCCAGTTCTCGTTTTCTTTTGTTGATACTTTGTATGTGGTGTTGAAAATTAGCATTTTGAATGTTTTTAGTGTTTGTTTTTTATAAAATCAAATTGTTGTTGACTTAATAATTATTGCTTTTGATAATTCTGGTTTTTAAAGTAAATAAGTTAAATAATTATTTTAAAAAATTCTAAGCAAATGTACATATATTTTCCAAAACTTCCTTATCTTTGCAGCGCAAATTCAAAATCAAGTTTCGGGGGTTTAGCTCATCTGGCTAGAGCGCGACACTGGCAGTGTCGAGGTGACCGGTTCGAGTCCGGTAATCTCCACTTGATACAAAAAAAGGTTGTCTTCAAAAAAGACAACCTTTTTTTTGTGGAATTTAATCTCCCTTATTCAAAGTGGTACAGAAAAATAATTCCGGCTTCGAGTGCCGGTTTTTTACTATCCTTTATTTCGAGCGTGGCAAAAATTTCAGCTTTTGTCGTTCCTCTCAGATTAACAAGCGACTTGAGGGAAGCCCTACAGCGTACTTCGCTATTGACTGTAACTGCCTGCATGAATTTTAATTTTTCAATTCCATAGTTTACAGTGAGTTTCGAATTTCTTACATCGATAATCTGATTCCACAAATAGGGTAGCAGCGACAGGTTGAGATAGCCGTGAGCGATAGTCGCTTTAAAAGGGCTTTCTGTTTTGGCCCGTTCAGGATCGGTGTGTATCCATTGATGATCGTGAGTGGCATCTGCAAACCTATCGATCTGGTCCTGGGTTATTTTAATATAATCGGATGTTCCCAGTTCTTTTCCTACGTACTGACTGAACTCATCAAAATTATTAATTATAATCTGGTTCATGAAGAGAATTAATTTTTATTGTTGCACATTTACTTTCTTAATGTGCAAATGTAGAACTTTTAAATTTAACAGGCAAGTTTCTCCACTTATTTAATTTTTATTTGTAATTGCGCTGAATGCCTTTATGCAGATATGCACAACCCGGATTTGTTGCGAAATAATTACACTATTTCATCTTTTTTCCAAGTCTTTCCACCTCTCTTAGCCAGCTCTTTATTTTATATTCCTGAGCTGTTTTTACAGGCCCAATGGATGTTATTCTTACAGGTTTCACACCGCAGGCTCCGAGTATATTTCTTTTCATCGAAATATGTCCTGTTTGTCCGTAACGGAAATAGAAAGTGAACTTTGTGTTGTTCATTGTCACGAAAATGTGCGCCGATTTTCCTTTGAGCAGTTTTTCGAATATGAGTGAATCTTTGCTGGTTTTATAAGCAAAGCCGGGTGTAAATACTCTGTCGATAAAGCCTTTCAGAAGGGCAGGGTAGGTGCCCCACCAGTTGGGATATACAAAAACCAGGTGGTCGGCTTCTTTTATATCTTTCTGAACTTCAATCAGATCTTCTTCCATTTTGAAAAACGGGGCTTGATGCAGGTGCAGCAGAGGATCGAATTTTAAAGTACATAAATTCACAAGTTTACATTTAGCTCCGCCAGCTGTAGCTCCTTTTTGGTAGGCCATTGCCAGTTCGGTGCACAGGCTTTTGATTTCGGGATGCCCGTTAATGATAAGGATGTGTTTCATAATTAATATATTAAAAGTGAGACATGAGGAACTACTTAAATATATTGAAACTCAGAGAGGCTTTTGATGGCCTCGAAGAGTGTTTTTTGTCGGAATGTAATCTTTTTGTGCTGTTGAGTTTATTGCTCTTATTTTTTAGAATTTATATCTTTTGTTGTTCGATAAATTGATTGTCAGCCTTCAAGCTGCGTTTGGAAAATGAACTTATCGTATTTTACATTTGATAAGTACCGGAAAATGATCTGAGGGCACTGATGCCGGTTTGATTTTATCGTTCAGCACAGCGTAAGTCATTACTTTTACATTTTGAGTAAAAATATAATCAATCAATACATCGATCGGAAATTCTGTAGAAAGGGTGTCCCAACCGTTAAATGTTCCAATACTTCCTTCTGGTTTAGTTTCGGTACTCACTCTGCTGTCTGCCAGGGTGGCGGTCATCGTGTTGTAAACGGCTGTTTCGTAGGGAGGAGCATTGAAATCGCCAACGCAGAAAACGGGAGCATTGCCTGCCATTTTTTTTATTTTTTCGGTGACCAATTTAGCACTTTCGGCACGCGCAAGCACTCCGATATGGTCGAGATGAAGATTAAAAAAATAGAATGTTTTGTTTGTGTTGCGGTCAGTGAATTTAGCCCAGATACATACGCGTTTGTAGGCGGCATCCCAGCCTTTTACGGCTTCTGACGGAGTTTCGGCGAGAAAAAAGAACCCTTTTTCGCTTAAGTCAAAACGTTTTTTATTATAGTAAATGGCTAATCGTTCTCCTGTTTTTCCTTCAATGTCGCCGCGACCTGCTGAATAGCTATCGAATGAGGGAAGAAGTCTTTTAAGTTGCTTTTCCTGTGTTTTGTCTGCAATTTCCTGAACGCCGAAAATATCGAATTGATAGGTCGAAATAAGTTTGCTAACCTGGTTTTTGCGGTTTTTCCAGGCGCGTTCCTCTTTGTCCGCTTCGGTTTGGAGGCGAATATTATAAGTGGCGACATTCAAAGTGGTGGTTGGCTGCTCCTTTTTGTTTACTGCATTTATTTTAGTTACTATAGGGGAAGCAAGTGTTGCTATGAATAAGCAAATGGATATGGATGTTTTTAAGCTCATAATGTCTTTGTTTTTAAATAGATTCGTTGTTTTGAATCGGTTTCCAATAAGCTTTTGTATTTTGCAAACCTACAAATTAAATGGCTTATTACCAAATTTTTTGAACAGAGATTCATTTTATTGTGAGCAATACTTTTGTAATTAGCAATCTGCTTTTTATCCAGTTTGTGAATAAATCGCTGTTGATGATTCGAATGTTGAAGAAATGTTATTATATTTGCGTACAAAATTCTAATCACAATTTTAATTAAATTACAGAATTGAAGCAACTGCGTATCGCTATTGGTCAATCCATCTTTTATAAATTTATAAATCAAATTGTCAGCAGATGAAAAAAACATTTCTTGTAAGTATGTTTGTTGTTGTTTTCAATAGTGTGTTTGCGCAGCAACTTTCGTTCAGCGATTCTTCGGTAATAAGTCTGATTACCTGTTCTCCCGGCGAAGAAGTGTATGCGAAGTTCGGACATACGGGTATCAGGATTGTGGACCCGCAAACTTCACTCGATGTGATTTTTAATTATGGAATTTTCAGTTTCGAAGCTGAAAATTTTTATTATAAGTTCATAAAAGGCGAGACTGATTATTATCTTGGAGTGTCCACCACAAGCCTTTTTCTTTCAGAGTACAAAAGGCGAAATTCGATGGTATGGGAGCAAATTATTAATTTAACTCCTGTTGAAAAACGAAATTTAATCAATGCTTTGCTTGAGAATTATCAACCAGAAAACAGGAAGTACCGATACAATTTTATTTTCGATAACTGTGCTACACGTCCCCGCGTAAAAATCATCAATTCCATCGATGGTTTTGTTAGCTTTAACGAAACTGTGAGTCAGAAGACTTTTCGTCAGTGGGTTGGAGATTATGTGGGTGAGGATACCTGGGTGAAATTTGGCATTGATATGGTGTTTGGCATGGATGCTGATGTGGAAGCAACGCAGCTCGAAAGTATGTTTCTGCCCGAAATATTGATGAATGAGTTTCAGTCGGGCAAGGTGACAGTGCCGCTTAAGAACGAAACCAGGGCTTTGGTAGCTCAGAAAAATGTACTTGTAAGTGCGCAAAATGAGGAAGAGCAGCCCGACAGATGGTATTTTAGTCCATTGTTTGTTTTTGGTCTGTTGTTTTCTATCGGGATCGTAAGTTTGTTTTTCGAATATAAAAGAGCTCATTACAAACCGGTGGTGGACAGTGCACTCCTCCTGGCAACAGGACTTATAGGAGTGATTATTTTTTATCTCATGTTTGTGTCGACACATCCGTTGGTAAAAAATAACCTGAATTTGCTTTGGGCAAATCCACTGAACTTAATAGCCGCCGTATTGATATGGATGAAGAAAATGCGGAAATTTATGTTTGTGTATCAGATTTTTAATCTTGCATTGCTTGGTTTTGCATTGGTTGCACTGGCTTTGTCGGTACAGTCGTTCAATGTAGCTCTTTATCCGGTTTTGGCGCTGCTGATATTCAGATATGCGCGTTGGTTTGTACGTACAAAGCATAAATTTGAACGGAAATCGAAATATCAACGAATGGAAAAACGTAAAAGAGAATTGAGATGAGCGACCTTCGATTTGTTGCAATTATCCCTGCGCGCTATGCTTCTACACGCTTTCCGGGTAAGCCATTGGTGGATATTGGTGGAAAAACAATGATACAGCGTGTTTACGATCAGGTGTCGAAAGTGCTTGATGATGTGTATGTAGCCACTGACGATAAGCGTATTTTCGATAAAGTACGTTCTTTTGGCGGAAAGGTAATTATGACCTCGGATGCTCACAGAAGCGGAACCGATCGGTGTTACGAAGCCTTTACAAAACTTGAAGATTGGTTCGATGTGGTGATCAATGTGCAGGGCGACGAACCTTTTATTCAGCCCGAGCAAATTGAAGCGCTGAAAAACTGTTTTGCTGACGATGAAACTCAGATTGCAACTTTGGTAAAGAAAATTACCGATAAAGACGGTGTAGAGGTTCTGTTCAACCCGAACAGTCCGAAAGTTGTTATCGATAAGCAGAACAATGCGCTTTATTTCAGTCGCTCACCCATTCCCTATAAACGTGGTTCAGACGAGAAAAACTGGATGGCAGAACATGATTATTACAAACATGTGGGTGTTTATGCTTATCGTTCGGAAGTGTTGAGTCAGATTGTTCAAATGCCGCCTTCCAAACTCGAATTGGCCGAATCGCTCGAACAGCTGCGTTGGTTGGAAAATGGATTGAAAATAAAAGCAGGTTTTACAGATGTGGAGACAGTGGGCATTGATACTCCTGAGGATTTGGAAAAGATAAAAGGAATGTTTTGAAAGAAAAAAGGGTTTTGTGATTGATTCACAAAACCCTTTTCAATATTATACTGCGTATTATTTTACTATTTCCGCAAAGTCTTCGATGTGTTCGTCCACATAGGCTGCAATAAGTGCCGTTTGTTGTTCTTCCATGTCGAAATACATTTCCTCCAACTCATCAAACACTTCAAAATCTACATACATGGCGTTGAATTCTTCCTCAGTAGTTTCGCGTTCCAGCTCTTTTTTGTTCGGGTCGTAAATATCTTTGGCTTTGTAAATGAGTTTACCAAGCTCCACGGCTCCAAACTGTTTCATGGCCTTGGCAAATGGATTGTCGAAAATATAAGCGCCATAACCATTCTGTATCAGCTGCACAAAACCTCCTTCGCGCATTTCGGTGCTGAAAAAGTGCCAGGCCAGTAAGCTGTGTTGCGAACCGTTCAGTTTCGACATGTTTTCTGCACTTAGTTTCCCATCAATTGCCTCCAGATAGGCATCGATAAATACCTGCAAAAATTCGTCCATGCCTTGTTCGGCTGCCTGAGCTAAGTCGCTGTCTTTTATTTGAATCATTCTTTGTCGTTTTTTTGTTTAGAAATTCCCTGCACTACATCAAAACTTCAGCGCTGTAAGCCGGCAAAGTGATCTTCATTTTTTGATCTACTTTTACAAATTTATGATCAAAAGTAGCTTTCAGTCGTTTTGCTTTCAGTGTTTCAGGCAATTCCACTTCAAAGGTACGGCTTTTGGCTGAATTATTAATAAACACGATGGCTTCTTTGCAAAAATATTTTCGGGCATATACCCAGGTGTCGGCAGTAGTTTTGATGTTTATAAAATCGCCATACATAAATACCGGATTGTTTTTGCGCAGATGAGCCAGCGTAGATACCTGATCTCTTAATTTGCTTTCGCGTCGGTTAAGGCCATCGAACTTCATCATGCGGCGGCAGTCGGGATCATTTCCTCCGGTCAGGCCTATTTCGTCGCCATAATAAAGCACGGGAATCCCCGGAATGGTGAGGTTGAAGGTGTGGAACAGCGCAAACTTATCGTAAGCAGTAGAATCGGTAATGCCTATTTCGCGTTGCCATCCTGCTGCTTTGGCATCCTCGCCGAATTTTAAATCGCCCGAAGCATAAGCCATAAACCGGGGTTTGTCATGATTGCCTGAAATATATCCCATCAGGTTATGATAACCATAGCTGTAAAAGCTGGAGTTTAATACGCTCTGTACGCGTTGCAAATCGCCGCCGCCCACTCCTGCAAAAGTAGTATTGGCAATATCGTACACATTAAAATCGAACTGACCGTTGAGCATGCCTGTTGTAAGGTAGCTTGCAATCAGTTTGGGACTTCCGTAAGTTTCGCCTATCTGGTACAGGTCTTTGTCTTTGAAGTTCTTCTTCATTTTATAGGTGAGTTCGCGCCAGAATTCTTCGGTAATGTGCTTACAGGCATCGTGGCGGAAACCGTCCAGGTCGAATTCGCGCAACCAGAACAATGCCGAGTCGGACATCATGTCCACAACTTTTGGATTTGCTAAATCGAGTGTGGGCATAAAAGTGTCGAACCAGGTGGTAAGACGCTGATCGTCCCAACGTTCGGTATTTAAACTACCATCGGGCAAATAAAGCGAAGTTGCCCACTCGGGATGCTGTTTGTAGAAAGGATGTTCGTTGTGTACATGATGCGCCACATAATCGAGCAATACATTCATGTCCTTTGCATGTGCATCTGCCACCAGTTTTTTGAATTCATCATTGGTGCCGAAACGGAAATCGACTTTCGAAGAAGATATGGGCCAGTAGCCGTGGTAGCCCGAGAATTTTGTTTTCATCGGTTCGTACCAACCGTAAGGCTCGGTAGGGTTTTGGTTGAGGGGCGAAATCCACAAAGTATTGAAACCTAAAGAATCAAAGTAGCCATCGTTTATTTTTTGTTGCAATCCGGCAAGGTCGCCACCCCAATAGTCCACTTTCGGGTTTACATCTGGTCGGTTGAGCGGTTTATCGTTTGTTTTGTCGCCGTTCATAAATCTATCCACCAACATAAAGTACATGATCTGAGCATGTTTGTCGGTGCGTGTAATTTCTTCGGCTTTTGTAAGTACCTCGCCTTTTTGGAGCGGAATAAGAATGTCGTTGCTTACTCCGTATTCGTTGCTTGCCCATACTCTTATAAACGAACGGGATAGTTTTTTTGCTTCATCCGGAATTTCAAGCACAATTTTTCCTTCTTCTACCTGAACGAAGCTGGCGGGCAGCAGATGGTTTTGCCAGTAAACAAATACATCTGTAACCTTATTCTGTGTTGTGAGCGTGATATCGTGTTTCGAAAAATCGTCGGTGAGCAGTACGGGGAAATCTTTGTTTTTGCCCGGGATTTGTAAAATAGAATTGTATTTCCCAAAGCCATTGTCCACTTTATCGGGATTGGATGCATCGTGGTTTTGCTCGCCATCTATCAGCATTTGGTACAAATAAGTGCCGGGACTGAGATTCAAAGTTACTTCGAACCGTCCGTTTTCATTGAGTTGTAAATCGGGTGTGCGAGCCGGAGTCCAGTCGTTCATTTGTCCGGCTATCTGCACTTTTTTATAGCTTTTTCCCTGTGGGTCGAAGCTAAAAGTGTAATCAATTTTATCGGTTTTGCGGCAAGGCAGCGAATAGGCTATGCCGGCTTTCCAGATTTTCAGGTCTACAAATTGTTCTGCTTCAGGACTGACGGTAATTGTTGCTATCTTTTTGTCTGCGGAGAGTGCAATAGATAATGCATTGGAACCTGAAGTTACCGAGTCAATATCAGCAGGCGTCATTATATAATCCTGCAAGTAAAGTTTGTTTTCACCTATTTCGAGCGTACTCAGCGAATTGAGGTTTTTGTTATCGTCGCTTATGGCCGGAACATTTAGCCTGGGCTGACAAGCCACAAGCAGGAGTAGGGCAGGGAAAAAAAGTTTTTTTAGTTTCATGGCATTGAGATAATTGATTGACGGACAAAGAACGCATAAAAAACACGGACTACAAATAACTCCTCTGTTTTTCTGTTTAATTTTTTATGCAAACGATTACAGCACCGTGAAAGCAAAGGTTGCGGAATTTGTTATGCTATATAAATACTTCGATTTACTGTATCAAAAAATATTATTTCAGAAAAAGGGATGCTTCCAGTTGATTGAAGGATATTTCGCCGGTAGATGAGTTGAATTGTCCGCCCAGAAAATCAATCATCAGTTTATAGTTTTCACCTGCTATGATCATATCTTTTGTAGGATATTCCTGAGTGTCTTCGGTGGCGGCAAAATACTCTAATTTCTGTTTCAGCGGTATCTCCACGTAAGCTTTCTTTTCAGTCTTACGAAAAACTTTTAGTTTATTCTCTTTGTATTCAACATGGTAGGTGCTATCGTCGAAAAACACATCCGAATTGTATTGCTTATTTATCTTTAGCATCACTTTGTATGATGCAATGTCTATGCTCTCACTTTTTTGTTGCCGTCCGGCATAGATGTAATTGTTTCTTTCAAAGATGTTTTCGTTGTATTCTATCCCCAGTCGGTTGAAAACAGCATAGCTTCTTCCTTCCAGCTCTTCGGTGAAAAACCCCTGCATGGAGGCTATCCCGTAGTGATTCACAAGATAATCTATTTTAGCAGTCAGCCTTTCCCCCGCTTTTTTATCGGGTTTTATTTTCGAAGCTTCTGTTTCGCTGATGACCTTGCCATCTTTCAGGTAATGATTGGCGGTTAGCAGATATTCAATCTCGTTCAGCATGTTTTTTCGGGTAAGGTTCGTTATGCTCCATGGCCCGATGGCCGATAGCAAAGCAACAGCGGCAAACGAAACAATGATCCATTTTAAATACTTCGATTGTGTCAGGAACAAATAAATGCTTATGCCGTAGAGCCAGAAATTCAACAGAAATACATATCCGCGATTGATGGTGAGTCCGTAATCGTCGAAACGCCGGAAGATACCGACTGTCATTAAAATCAACAGCGGGAACAAAACCACCGGAAAGAACCTGGCGAAATTGACAGCCGTTTTATTTGTCTCCAAACGCAAGGGATATTGTATCAGCATGGTAATGAATCCGCCCAAAGCAAGCACCGAAACCAGCCATGTGACCCAGCCTATTGGTAATTCCCATTTTACAATAATCTGAATAAGATATACATAAAGAATGACAGTGTAAACTGCCAGGATAGGGAGTAAAATATACAAGCCAAGTATCTTCAGAAATTTATCGAATTTATATTCCTGCCTGCGTTTTTCGGCCTCGGTAGGCACATTGGACAGAAAATACAAAGGAGCAAAAATGGCAAAACAAATGGTTGCCAGGTTTTCGTACACATCATCGTGAATATTGATTTTGAACAATTGCTGCAATGATAAAATGGCAAGGCTGAGGCCAAGCATTAAAACCAATGAAAAAATTCCGGTGATGATGAGTTGTAGAACACTTGTTTTTGAAAATTCCCAAAACGATATTTCGTTGTTTTTATGAAAGAAAGAAACCGTGAATGCACTCAATACAAACACTATCCCCAGACTGAATATCTGATAAAGATGAAACAAGAGAGGTTTTTCGGGCAATAAGCAGGCATACAAGCCGAGCAGGGCGGCAGCGATAATATTGAAGAGAATGCCTAACCATTTGCGCTGAAGTCCTTCGGAGAACAATGAAACACAAAGGCTAAGTGGAATGCCGAGACTGAAAAAAATCCATAGACGATCGGAGATATCGGCATCCTCACGATTGATTTCGGTAAAAAACAAAAGCGATAAACCAAAAACGAAAATGACAGAAAAACTGAAACGCGAAAGCATAATGCTGATGCGTTTGCCCCAATCTTTGATTGATATTTTTTTCATCTGTTTGAATTTTTAGAACAAAGAATAAAGACAAAAGAATAAAGACAAAAGATAAGATGGCACGAATTGAAAATCAACGCACAAACATAATAAAAAAAATCAGATTTGTTGTGTACACGTGATGACGCTTATCAATTTTTTTACTCTTCGAGGGGTTTATTGTTGCTTGTCTATAAAGCGAATCAAGAGTTGGAAACAAAGAACAAAGACAAAAGACTATTTGAAGCAGTGAATTGTGGATTGTTTCTATACTTTATACCTTAGACTTTTGACTTCAGACAGGAAACCTTTGCCTTTGCCTCCCGAAACGCAGTTCCCCGTAGGGTTATCATCCTGCCATACAACCGAACAGTCGAGAGGATGCAGCTAATCCACAAGCTCAACACTTTTAATATCAAAAGGCGATTCTTTCTGAATAAGCGATTTTAGTTTTCCATTCACAAAGACGCATTGATAGGTGATTACATACCATTTTTCGATATATACTGATGTTTTGTAGTACCAATCTTCAACAAGTTCCTGTTTCTCATTCGTGTTAAAAGACATTTTGTAGGGTTCTCTTAATATCCTTTTTACTTCTGATTTTGTCATTTCCGGTTGAAGCAACGCTATCTGCTCGGATGTGAAACCGCTTGTCCTTATTTGACCGTAAACCGAAAAGTTGGATCCGATGATCAACATCATAATTAGCGCTGCGAAAAAATATACTTTCGTTAAATTCAGGGATTTCATAGGCCGATAATTTAATTGTTTTTTTTACAAATATAACAGAATTCTTTTATTAATATCCTACTGTAATTATTGTTTTTTAGTCAACAAAAAAATTGTGAAATCAGACTCTCCCTCCTTTGCAACAAGGAATTTCTTGTTATTTTTGTTTTTTTCTTTTGGGGTTTAATTATTTTGCAACTAATTTTATTGCACGTGCTTTCATATAGGGTTTGCCACAGAAATAAAAATGTTGATTATTTCTCAAATAAAGGTCTTCATTAGCGTAAAAGAGAATAGAACTAAAATAAATATCGCCTTGTGAAA
>JAYFRI010000341.1:0-10124 GCA_034926015.1 Paludibacter sp.
GGGAATCGGAACAAAATTCCCCGTCCAGTTCGATGCTGTTCCCCAGTCGGTACTGTTAGTTCCTCTCCAATAGTTAGTCGACGGATTAACAACCATCGTAATTGTATTTGAATTCACAGGATTTGCTGTTGTACATTGCAGGCTCGAGGTCAAAACACATTTCACCTGATCGCCGGGTTGAGGCACATAACTAAATGTAGCACCGATGCCAACCTGTAGCACATTATTTACATACCACGCATAAGTTGGAGCTGCACCACCATTAGTAGGTGTAGCTGTAAAAGTAACTGTTGCACCCTGAGTGGAAGGATTTGAGGATGCAGCAATGACAGCCGTTGGTGTTACCAGAGGATTTACGGTCAGAGGGACTGTACTGGTTACCTGAAATACCTGTTCAAAAACCATATCATCCAAACCAAAGTCATTTCCATCTCCACCAATAAAAGTATTTATCAATGTCAATTGCAGAGATGTAGATGTTCCTGAATTGACATTACACAGATATTGACTCCAGGTAGTAGCACTAAGCGTATTAATCGGACCTACTGGCACATTGTTCACATACAATTGTAGTTTAGCATAATTTGCATTGCCCACTTTATTAATATTTTCGGCATAATAACTGAATTGATAGGCAGTATTAGGGTTTACGGCAATGGTTTGTGACCAAATAATGGCACCTGTTGTTTCTGCACCATCCACAACCATCATTTGAGTACCGGGGCTTGGGGTATGGTCAGTTCCATTAATAAAGTAGGTTGCATCAACGCTACTTGGATTGTTGGTGATTACATATCTGCCATAAGTGCCGGTGTTGTACGCATAGGTAGAACCAAATCCTGTATTTCCCAATTCAAAATCACCATTGGTTAACAGATTCACACCCGACCCCACTGCCCCGGTAACAGTATAATTACCGTTCAGTGCCGTAGTCCCTGTTCCCAAATTGGGGTTAGGTGACGTAGAATAAAAACCATTGGGACCACTCCAGCTTTGATTGATAATATTGCTCCCCGTACTTGTCAGCGTCACATTGCTTCCTGCACAGACATTATATGGATTTGCAGGACCGGCGGTAATAGTGGGTACCGGAACGACCTTCCCTACACAGGCTACAGTCACAGGAGTCGTACCAGTTGATGTCAAGGTAACATTTCCGTTGTAAGTATTTACGGTCTTTCCTGCTTTTAAACGAATGTAAACACGGGAAGCATTAATTTTTCCTCCATTAGGAGCTATCGTAAAATTATTTACAAATGACCCCTCTGCTCCAGAGCTGGAGATTTCAAAATCGGTTGGCGCGGTAACTGTTATACCGGCTGTAAGTCCTACGCCACTTACTGTAAACGACTGCACAATTGATGGGCCTTGCCCTACTATATAAAAGAAACCATTCAGGCTGGGATTTGAGCTAATACTGGCGGCGCCACTAACAACCTCACCACTACAAGCCACTGATTGCGTGATGGCGTTGTTAGCTGTTAGTAAGATATTCTCCGCAGGAATTACACCAACCGATCTACCTGATTTCATTCTTACATAAATTGGAGTCGAATTTACAACTCCCCCTGTTTGTGTCAACGTAATACTTGACCCATAGGTTCCGCTCAAAGAAGTTGAAATTTCAAAATCCGCAGGAGCAGTAATAGTGATGTTCGAGGACAAAGCATATCCGCTTGCATTAAACGATTGAACTTCGGACGGGCCAGCTCCTGAAGTATAAATAAAACCAGCTAATGTAAACTGAGACACATTGATAGTGGCCCTGTTGACTGTTCCCTGACAGTTAACAGTCACATTGGCAGCATAAGTTGCTGTGAGCGTAATGTTCTGATTATAGGTGGATGTAGAAAGTCCTGTTTTTAACCTCACCCAAATGGTAGCACCTGCCCCACTTACATCAACCGAAGTTAGTGTCAGACTTCCCGATGTAAAGCCTGTTGTAGCCGATGTTTTCGAAATTTCAAAATCTGCAGGAGCTGTAACCGTTACATTACCTACAATACTTGTTCCCTTAACGTTAAACGTCTGAGTAGCAGACGGGCCATATCCTAACACATAACTCATTCCGGTTAAAGCACCTGGCGTTACTATTATTTGGGGTTGATTGGTAACAGTACCACTCACATTGATCGTCCTACTGGTTGCACCGGTAGAGGAAGCTGTAATAATATCGCTATAACTACCAACGCTGATGCCAGCCTTCAGGCGAACATAAATTGTTGTAGTCGGCACATTTCCTGAACCATTATTAATCAGCAGTGCATTAACGCTGCCCAGAAACAGGCCACCACTTTCGGTTGAAAGTTCATATTTAGAATCGGCAGGCAACGACAGTCTGATGTTTTCTGTCATATTCGTACCACTGACGGTAAACGATTGCACTGTGGAAGGTCCGTTATTTTCGGCATAAGTAAATCCTGTAAGATTTGTTGTCGAAACTGTTATTTTTGGACTTATTCTTCCGAGAACAAAATACCATGATGTATTAGCCCCAATCGTGATTGTATTTGAGTTTGTAATTTCATTTGTACTTACAGTTCCGTTACGCGCTGTATAAGGACCACTCACACTTGTAGCCGAAGCTATTGAATTCATGGGCGCAATAGCTGTAGTTCGTCCTAACGAAACAGATGTATTTGTTAAGTTTCCAGTCTTTGTTAATAGCCAATAATCCTCTGTGCTGATCGACTCCAAAGTCGCATCAAAGCTTCCACCCGAGCCGGTTGCAAAAGCCTCCACCTGAACGGTAGGTGTAGGTGTACCCGTTCCTGTTGTAGGATTTACCAACGAAAATGGTTTATAACTGCCCGCTTTACCCACCGGAAAAACATAGGTGGATCCGCTTGTCAAGCTTGCGGGAAGCGTCCACTTAACAGGCCCGTTGATATAAGCTGTAGCCGAACCGCCAGCAATGGCCGACGCCGAAGTGGCATTAAGTGTAAGTAAATTCGTTGTCGTTGTTGTTAATACCCCATTTGTCAAAGTCAACACCCCGGAGATAGATCCTGGGCCACTTAAAGTAACTCCGGCACTGTTGTTGATTGTCAAGTTCGCTGGAGTGTTGGTAGTAAACCCGTTTCCGGTCACCTGAGCCACTGTTCCATTGTAAATATAACTGGCGCCTGTACTGTAGGTACGAACTCCCGTTACCCTTATATTGCCAGAAGCAGTAGTCCCTGTTGTTATTCCATTGGCAGATGTTACGCCTAGAGTAGCTCCAGATGCCAAAGTAAACGAACCTGTGCCAGTAATTGTGGTGCTTTCTGCTGCCATTTGCAGAAGCGTACCGCTATTTACCGTAAAATTAATTGTATTCGATATTGTACCTCCTGAAGTATAAGTCTGAGTCTTTCCGCCATTAAATACAATAGCTGCCAAACTACTTTGTGTTTCTGTAATCGTTCCTCCTGTATGAGTAAAATCTCCAGCCACAGCCACAGTAAAAGTACTACTAGTATTAGTAGAATTGATATTAAGGATTCCACCAGTCACCTCGAAATTACCAGCTATATTTAAAGTCCGGGTTTCGCCGGATGCTAATCTTAACTCTTGTCCGTTTGTTGTAGTAAGAGTGAAATTCCCTTGAACATTTCTTAAATTACCATTAAAATCTATTGTTCCGTTTTGTCCGGTACAACTCCACGTAAAATTGCCAAAAGCCTGGTTAAAGGATGTGGCGGTGGGTATAGTTCCTGTTACACCAGTCACCAAACAGGTAGAAGCCGCATCCCAACTGGCAGTAGGAATAGTTCCACCATTTCTGCTATGTTGATAGGTGGACCCACTGCCAAAAGCCAATGTTCCTGTAGTCGTAACAGTTCCTGAATTAACTAATTTCCCATTTACCTGCATATCAGTTCCTGCACCATCAGCAATGGTTAGTGTCTGCCCTGAATTGACTGTAACCTGTCCCCCTCCATCTACTATCAACTCATCAACAGTAACGTTGGTGGCTACAGTTACAGTATGTCCGTTACGAACAGTAATTAATCCATCCGCACTAGCAGGAGTACTTGTAGCGGCACCCCAGGTAACTCCGTTGTCGGATGACTGCTGCCAGGTACCAAGAGTATTCCAATTCCCAGAACCATTGGTCCGGTATTGTTCATAAAATCCTAATGTCTGAGTACCACCGGCCGACATAGTACCTGATTTTGATCCTGAAGAGAACGTAAAATTAGATGTAGTGAGTGGATCAACGGTAAGTGTCCGATATTTGGTGGCAGTTGGACTTACATCAGCAGTAATCCACACATAATGAGTAGTTTTATCAGTAAAATAAGGACTATAGATAGATACACTTACCTGATTGCCGGGTGCACCAACGGTTACATTGGCATGATTTGATGTAGCTGTAGCCAGGTCATCAGTGGTATTCCACCATACCTGATATCTGCTAATATCTGCAGCAGCAAAAGTTCCTCGTGGTGTAAACCTGATACCGTCAAAGGTAGCACCATCCCAACCTATCCCATCGAATTTAACCACAGCTCGATAAATAGGCTGTTTTGTACCGCCCAATGCTAAATTAGTTGCCGGGACAGCAGGGTTCGTTGAAGAGAATATAATGGTTTGTGCTGCAGTGAGCATTGGAAAAGCACAGACAAGTGCTATAAATAACATTTTAACGACTGTTGCTGAAAACAGCCTGTTCATGGTTTGAAACTTCATTAAAATTGTATAAATAAAATATTTATTGTTGTAATTTGGAAAATGATATGATTATAATTCTGCTTTTATTCAATACTTGCCTGCAACTAACAAAAAAAACAACGCAAGTTGTGTTTTATAATTCTGTCTTTTGAAAGTGGATTATAAAAACACTTTCAACCGGTTTATTGGTTATAGAGCTGCACAAGCACTGTTTTATTTGCAAACGCTCATTCATCACAAATTTTTGAATCCTTTTATCCTGGAAACATAAAAACATTTCCTCTGAAAGAGCGTACAAATATAATATATTTAATTGATTAGCTCAAATAGAGGATCAGTCAAAACGGCATAAAAAATATTTTTTCAACCCTAAAATCGTTGAAGTTTTTAACTTTAAATGGGCTTATTCTGCAATTCATCAGCAGTGTAAATAAGCACATATCAAGATGTATGTATCTGATTACTTGCAACATAAAAACACACCTGGGCGACTCGCATTACAAAAAGAACTAACAGCAACGACAATAAAAATAAACATTACACAAACAATAATTTTTACTACATTCTAAATAAATTTATATTACAATTGCTACAAATTCAATTTATTTATATATTTTTGTGCTCGAAATTTATATTTTTTTGATTTTGGGCATCTAAAGAGTTGTATTCATTTTAATCGCAGACATTTTATTCCCTGAATACAAGCTTAATAATAAAAATCTAATTTTTAGTTTCACTCATCATTATTTTAAAACATTTAATGAAATTTCATTAACTCAATCATTATGAGAAAGATTTTTTTGCTCGTTATATTTGTAATTTTTACTACTATTACATTTGCTCAACGAAACATCGACGCCAACCACTGGTCGGCAACAATTGAAACAGGTAGTGTTTTTTTTGATGGCGACATGACGGTTTATTACAATTCCCTTATCCCCGAAACGAGCTTTCAGCTTTCTTATGGAGGCTCGTTGGAATATTCATTTAATCCTTATGTTGGTTTAGGCGCTGAGTATTATCATTTACCACTTTCGGCCAAAAGAGGAACTGATCTATTTGCGAGCAATCTGAATCATTACAACCTCTACCTATCAATGAATATTCTAAATATTCTGAACAAATATAATAATTCCCGATGGGCTATTTACGGTACGGTAGGCGCAGGAATAGCCACCTACGCTTCCACTTATTATGTGAACAACGTACCTCAAATAGAAAATCCGGAAACAAAAATGGCAGTCACAATACCGGTAGGCTTGATTATCGAGCATAATATTTCAAGATCCATTGCTCTGGCAGCCAAATTACAATACCGCTCGCACAACAAGGATAATCTTGAAGGCAATCCGGCCTACGACTACAAAGGAGTTACTAACGACTTTGTTTCGGTGGCTATGCTGAATTTACGCTGGAAGTTTAACACAGACAAAAAACAGCATGTTCGCAACCTGCGCCCACACAGCTTTTATACGAATGAGGCACTCACTCCGGCCATACAGGCAAAAGCCAAAGCAGACTCATTGCAACGTGAAGTTGAAGTCCTCCGAAAAGAGCTTGAACAGGTAAGACCTCAACTGCAGGAACTCAAAAAAACACTTGCGGATCTTAAAAAACAAGACGAAAAAAAGAAATAGAATTGCTGAACTAACAGACACCAAAACACAAGGTCTTAAAAAGGCAAAATAAATACAACCAACAACTATGTTTTTTTATACAACCGATCAATGGAAATCAAACCCCATTATCGGTTGTTCTTTTTTGCTCCATTTGCTATGGCGAAGACTACCGGTTCAATCCCCGATTTATCTCACTAATGCTGTAGTTGTTGTCTCCGACCGGGCAGCCAGTTTTTTTAATACTTCGATGAGTATTGTTACCTCTGTACTGTTCAGCGTTTTGCCAATCACCTCCTCAAGCCTGGCAAAAGCCTTCTGACGAAGTTGCTGTATGATTTCTCCTTTTTGATCGATACACAGATGAGTCATTCTACGGTCGCTATCCGATGGAACTCTTTTTAAATAGCCTTTCTTCACCATTTTATCCACGAGCGCCGTCACTGTAGGCTTTGTAAGCTTTAGCTCATTGGCCAACTCAGTAATTGTAGGGTTGCCCATGCGCAATATCACCTGCAAATAATGCAACTGTTGATGCGATAAATCTTGAATACAAGCATCCTTAAACGTGTCCGAAAGTATCTTTTCAATCAGATCCGACAGATAATATATCAAAACATTGAAATCGTTCATTGGGCAGTTGGGTATATTTTCTCTTGTTTGTTTAAAGCTGCGCTTAATATTTATCGACAACAAACAATAAGACGCTTTATTCAGTTATTCAATTATTGCATGTACTAAAATCGCACACAAAAGTAATTAATAATTCTAATTTAGTAAGCAATATCAAACTAAATAGCAAAATATAAAATTAATTCAGCTTTAATAACATTTGACCTTCAACAAAAACAAACAACTATCAACCAGCAAAGTACAGGCACTACAAATCTTATTTACAGAACAAAAAACAAATGCCGGACGCAATAATTCTGAGAAAACTGTTCGATTTGAAGAATAAAAATGTAATTTTGCACTTCAACAAGAACATCGATAAAACCATTTTAATACATGGCAATGAAAGATATTTGTGAATACAGAAGAGCTTACAACATTATACGACGATATGTAATTTTTACCTTCAAACGTTTTTATGGCGAATACATAGTAAACGGCAAGGAAAACATACCCGAAGACGGACCTGTAATTTACGCCGCCAATCATCTGAACGCCCTTATGGATCCGCTGGCAGTCATCTCGTTGCTACCCACCAAAAGGCAAATTGTGTACCTTGCGCGGGCCGATTATTTCAAAAACAAAACCGTACGAAAACTACTTTTGTATTTTAAAATTCTTCCAGCATTTCGCATGCGCGATGGACTCGAAAACCTTGAGAAAAATCACATGGTGTTCGAAAAATGCGTGGATGTATTGAATAAAAACATGGCTTTGGGAATTATGCCCGAAGGCAACCAGGGTTTTGCTAAGAAAATCAGACCACTGGCCAAAGGAATTTTCAGAATTGCTTTTGCTGCACAACAAAAATTCGGTAACGACAAAGGCGTTAAAATTGTGCCCATTGGTATCGATTACGGACATTATGATAAATTCGGGGAGCACTTGCTTATCAACATCGGAGCTCCTATCGAAGTTTCGGATTACATGAAAACCTACGACGAAAATCAGGTGGTGGCCACCAACAAACTGAAAGACAAGCTACAGCGGGAACTTAAGAAACTTACATACGATGTGGCTACCGACAAGCACTACGACTGCTTCGAAACAGTATCCGAAGCCACCGAAGCAAGAGTAAACCGGAAACTTCTGCAACCCGACAACACTTTACACCGCTTTGTAAGCCGCCAGAAAATTGTACGCAGACTCATAGCGCTCGAGAAAAAAATGCCCGACTTACTGCAACAGCTCGAAAGCCTTAGCGCCAACTACCGTGAAAATATGAAAGAACTAAAGCTAAAATCGTGGGTATTGGACTACAACCTGAAAACAAGTCAACTCTGGCTCAATTTCATATTGTTATTTATCACTTTCCCCATTTTTGCTGTGGGGTTTGCACTAAATTTTCTGCCGTTTTTTGCTCCCGACTTTATACTTAAAATCTTCAAAATAAAGTTTCCGGGCGGACTTGGCTCTTTGCGTTTCGGCTTAGGCATCCTCACCTTTCCGCTGTTCTATTTTTTACAAGGCTGGATAATTTACAAAAAAATGAAAGGCGAAATATGGAATTTACTACTAATTATTCCGCTTCAATATATTTTCGGGAAATTTACCTTTCAGTGGTACAAGAGTTATAAAAACCTGAGAACAAAGTATCGCTACTTCAAGCTTAAACGAACAAATTCTCCTGTGCTGCAAGAAACCGAACATTTGCAGGACAAAATATTCAACATAATTCAGTCGGCCTAAAAACATGTTTTTACGCTACCGACTACAACAAACACTATATCAAAAATATTGACATAAAAACATTATGCTTTCGTGCGGACAAACCTGAGACACTACTTCAACCGCACTTTTTTTATATGCAGAAACTAAAACTAAAAAAAATGGAAACCCTGAAAAAAACTGATAATGCATCGGTACGTAAAATCATCTCAACCGATCGCGAGCGCACCAATTTGCTCCGGAATCCCGAACAAAAACTAATAGCTTATCTGGTGCAACGTATTCCTTTATGGATAAGTTCCAACATGTTATCTTTCATTGGCTTTATAGGAGGTGTCATTGTTTTTTTAAGCTTTGTACTGGCTGCTTACGTGGATCGTTCTCTGCTTTTAATAGGCGTATTGGGCTATTTGATCAGCTGGTTTGGCGATTCGCTCGATGGTAGAATTGCTTATTATCGCAAAATTCCCCGCAAATGGTATGGTTTTGCTCTCGACATTACTACCGACTGGCTGGGTATAATTCTGATGGGGCTTGGATTTGTGATTTACGCCGAAGGCGGTTGGGAAATTTTCGGCTTTGGATTTGTGGTAATGTATGGCTGGGAAATGGTCACCACATTGGTACGTTACAAAATCACAGGTAAGTATTCCATCGATTCAGGCATTTTTAGCCCTACCGAAGTGAGAATTATTATTTCACTGTTTCTGGCGCTCGAAGTAATTTGGGCCGGAAGCATATTGTATTTTTCGGCTTTCATCACTGCGCTTTTATTTGTATTCAACATGGTTGACTTTATAAAACTTTTGAAACTGGGCGATGAGCAGGACATCAGGGAAAAAAGCAAGGCTGAGTAACTGGCTGCGCGAAAAGGCATTTACTTTTTCGAAAGCTCAGCTCTCGGCTTTCGTCGGAGGTATGATTGATTACGGCATCATGATTTTTCTGACCGAGTTCTTTCACTTGCACTACACGGTAAGTATTCTTATCAGTGGCGTGACCGGTGCAGTCATCAATTTCAGTTTAAACAAAAAATGGACTTTTCATTCGAAAAACCAGCCCTATAAGCACGGACTTAAAGTGCAACTCATCAAATTTATTTTGGTAGTGATCAATAGCATTTTTATGAAGTCGTACGGCACCTTCCTGATTACGCAATTCATTGGTATCGATTATAAAATCAGTCGGTTATTCGTTGATGCAGTGGTGTCGCTGGTATTTAATTTTAATTTGCAAAAATACTGGGTATTCAAAAAAGCATAGTGATATAAAAACAAATGGGACAGGGTTGGTGTTTACAGATATCAACCCTTCGCTTTTTTAACTCATTATATTTGTTCTTTCATATAGATAAAACTAAGGAAAAACAAAAAGAAATTGTAGTTTTGTAAAAAATAAATTTAGCCTGCTGATTATGTTCAAATTATTCAGAAATATAGACAAAAAAAATTATCGTCCTGTATTCGGTGGATTGGAAATTTTTAAGTTCATAGGTCCCGGTCTGTTGGTAAC
>JAYFRI010000391.1:0-5437 GCA_034926015.1 Paludibacter sp.
AATATCATTCAGTTGTACTTTTAAATCTTCGTTCCTGTCTGTACGAACAACAACATCCGATAATTTCATCTTTATTTCGTCGCTCAACTGGTTTTTCATTCTCAGTTTCACCTGTTCTTTGGTCAAGCCATCTCTTTTAACCACTCTGTCTATCCTTGTTTCTTCTGAAGCTGTCACCAGAATTATTTTATCCACTATTTTATCAAAATGAGCTTCGAATAAAATTGCAGACTCGATAAACAGGTACTTTTCGTTAGGATAAAGCAGTGTCCACTCTCTAAAATCTGATTGTACAACTGGATGAATAATGGCATTGAGTTGCTGTAAAATACCGGGATTATTAAAAACAACATCCGCTACTAAACTTCTGTTCAAACTATTTCCGGAATATACATTCCTACCGAAAAGCTCAATCATTTGAGTTCGTACCAAGTTGTCTTCAATCTGCAAACGCCTGGCTTCCAAATCACTATCATAAACTTTAAAACCCATATCGCGTAACAGATTCGAAAAAGTGGTTTTCCCTCCTCCTATTCCACCAGTAATTCCAACAATCATCCCTGACTTTATTATTATAAGTTTAAAATCCAAAACTGATGCCACCTGAAAAAGTGGTTTGCTTTCCTTGCAAATATTTGGGCGTAAAATAATCAAGTGTTTGCTGAGCCGTCATTCTTCGTTCGCCAAAAGTAGCTTCTTTAAGTGGTTCGAATGCCTGTATATCACTCATTTCTGCTTTTACAACAATGTAGGCATTATTGAAAATTTCATACATTCCATTGAATCCTATTGTTTTGTTTTGCCAAATAACTTCGCCCAACGAAGGTTGGCTGATAATTCCACTTACATTTCCCGAAATTCCGTTATAAACTCCGCGCTTAACATATTCATATTCATTTCCATGTTTCGCATTAGTGTAGGTAAGTTTCAAATCCAATCCTCTTAATGGCTTATACTGCAAAGCCACATACATCTCCTGTGCATTGTCGCCGAGGTAATGTCCCAAATTGTAGGTATTCGATTTATAGGACAGCACCGGAATAAAATGTTTATAATTAAGAATATTCGAACGTGTAAATTCAACCACTGCCGACCAATTTTCCACAGGGAAATTAGCAATACTTGCACCAAGTTTTACCGAAATCGGATTTGCTTCAGCATTACCCGATTTGAAACGGTCAAAATTAATTTCGTCGGTAAAGACCGATCCATACAAATGAGTGTGCTTCAGGTTACGCGAACTGATATTCATAAACATTTGAGAATTCTGATTTTCGGTACCAAGCCCCTTTGTAAGCGTATGATCAATAGATTTATAAAAAGCAATTGGAATAAAGTAAGCACCCTGAATCGTTTTTTCGGCATAGATAATTGAATTGCCGACCGAAATTTTGAACTTGCGGAAAGGCGTGAAAGTAAGCATATTGGCAGCCATAAATTTATTGGCAGGCCTGTACCATATTTTAGATTGGTTTTCGAGATAATAATAGGAGCTATCAATTACATTTGAGGTCAACCATGCATGGAAATAGTTCAATTCGAACCATTTGGCAGGATTCAGCTGCAAGGTAATCATTGGGAACGAAGGCGTACGCCCCGAAAGAATATTTGAACCATTATAATTATCGCCCCACACAACATTATCCTTCACTAATCCTATCGATAACCAACCTGTTGAAAACTTTATTCCTCCTCGCGAATCGCTGTAGTCGCCTCCATTTGTTGATTCTTTGTATTCATAGCCAGGATAATTATTCAGATAATTGTAACTGGATAAAGTATCACCATCAATTGAAATATCGCGAACACTTGCGAATATTGAAATGTATTTACCAATACTTGCCTGAAATTCAGCACCTATCCAACGTTTTATAATATTTCCATTTGCATTATTCATTACATTTAAGCCGATAAGTGGTGTTATACGAGCTTTAAACAAAGAATCTTTATAATGAATGGCTGGCTGAAAAAGAGCTGCTTTTGAGGTATCCTTGTTCCATAAATTTACAAAAGAAAAAGGAAGTTGATTATTTTCAAGCGCATATTCATTCAAAAAAAACTTAATCTCAGTACGCTGTCGTTCATTCAATTGTTCGTTTTTCTCCTGAGCCTCAAGCAGTTTCTGTGTTATCATTTTACGGCTATATGGTTTTATCGCCGTATTCAGTTCTATCAGTCCATCAGTGGCCAGCTCGTCCATGAATTCATAAATCCTGATATAAGAAATATGCTGAGGAATGTCCTGACTAAATGCCTGATTTGTAAACAAAATTATTAAAAGTAGTACTAAAGTTTTTCTCATATACAGGAAACAAAAAATGTTATATTTAAATTTGTTACAAGTTGTTTTTCTAAAAAATAAATAGTATTCTATGCGCTTCGGGCTTTGTTGATAATAATATTCTTAATAATTTTCCGAAGGTATTTTACATCTGTTACGAAAGTGCCATTCTTTTCACATTCAATTAGATATTTCATTTCAGAATTCTGAATCTCTTCCATTGTTTCAGGCATATCGGCATAGAATGGAGGTAGCAGTCCGGGCTTTGTTTTAAGGCGTTTCTCCTGAAGCTCTGCGGAATACAAACTAAAGTAATGATTGCTGATGGGACGCACCCCTACAATTTTCATTTCGCCTCTTATCAGATTTAGCAGCATAGGTATTTCATCTAAGAAGTATTTACGCATAATTCCTCCCAAGGTATTAATTCTTATATCATTGTTAAACTTTCCACCTTTCTGCAAATTATAATGATCGTAAATGTATGCCTGCAGGTATTCTGAATATGGATGCATGGTACGCATTTTATAAACATCAAAAACTTTCCCGTTTTTCCCCAGGCGTTTCAGCTTAATCAGGGGACCATAACTCTTTTTAACAATAGGTTCGGGTTGCTTTACCCTGCGTGCAAAAACATAAGTCAACGATCCCACCTTACAATCATTAATCACCTCAAAACCTGAAAAATACAACCGTCCCATCACTTCAGCTTTTGATAGAATACGATTTTTACCGTGTGTAATATCGTAGTACAAACGGCGTGTCAGAAACAGCTTTGGAATAATCCTTCGGTATACGTAATTGAACGAATAATAAATATAATTTATGCCCTTCGGAAGACTCTTTAGGATATTCTTTTTTCGGGTACTCTTTGACTCGAAGCAACAAACTATTTGGCCATCATCCGGAAGTTTCTGATTCAAAAATTTAAATAAATTATTGATTCCCCGTATATTATTAAGCCTTTCCAGATTTATAAAAGTACTGTATTTGTAATTTCGCTTAGCCTTAATATCCAAATAATTCGATGAAAAGTTAACATAAACAGCTCCACTTTTCAAATCATAATGATGTGAAAGGACATCAAAACACTTTTTACCCGAAAACGTGCATATGGTCTCTTTCAGGTCATTAAAACTTTCATCGTCGAGAGAGATTGGCGGCAAGAGCACAGCATTTTCACGAACCTCAATTTCGATGGGTATTTCATCATATTCGACAGCATAAAGCAATACAAAATATAACAGATAAAAAGCTGAAAATACAGCGTAAATAATTGTGGTAAAAGTAAATACAACATAAATCGAATAGTGTCCTTTGAACAAAGCAAAAGAAACAAATGAAACGATAAAAAAGGTAAGTAAAGTAGTATAAATAAGATTGAATGAAACAATCTTGTATTTTAACAAGTGTAGCGGTTTATACCTTCCTAAAATATATGAAATCAGCACCCAGATACCATAATAAAACAACGCACCATCAGCATATTTGTCATAGGGCGTCCTGGTGGTAAGCGGGAACCATTCAAGCACAACAAAAATTCCTATAATTAAAATCAGAAAATCGATGACCAAACTAAGAAATGACGGTTTGTATATTAACTTCATTAAAACTACTGATTATAGTTGATATTGAATAAATAATTTTGAGATCAGCTCACAATGCAATTGTTACATTTTATAAATCTTCAATTTTAACCTTATCGGCTGCTCTCTGTATTATCTTCTGAGCTTCTTCGGCGGCTTTCTGATTCAACTGTTCTGCCTTTTTGCGCGCTTCCTGTTCCAGTTTTGACGCTGCCAACTGAGCACCCTTTTTTGTCAGAGGATTAGTGGTTTTGGCCACCATTTCTTCACCCTGCTTTTTTGCTTGCGCAATCAGAGCATCACCTTGCCGTTTTGCTTCCGCCAATAATTTATCTGCCTGTATCTGTGCTTCTTTCAACGCTTTTTCCTTCTGCTTGATCGCTTCGTCAACAGCTTTATCTTTTATCTGCTCAGTTTTTTCTTTTATTTCAGTTTCAAGCTTTTGTTTGGTATCGGTTACTATTTCACCTATCGTGCTTTTTAAGTCGAGTCCAATTTTAGGTTTACTAAAGGTACCACCTATCCTGAAGTTTACTGTAGATAGTTTTCCCGGAAGTTTGCTATCAGGCAATTTTACAACTCCTTTGTAATCGATAGTCTGATCCAAACCAGTGATACCTCCCAAAGTAAAATTAACATCCGAAACTTTAAAACTGAAAGGCTTTGTTGTTAGTTTTCCTTCTTTAATTTCGAAAAGCATAATCAAATCCTTTACATTCATTGGCATCAAATCATTCTTTTTTAACGCAGTAGCAAGCATTTCCATCGCAGGTACATTTTTCAGACCCACCGATTGGGTTGATAGAGTTCCTGAACTCAGAACTGATTGCAAATCGGGCATCATATTGCTTTTAAGCAAAGAATTGAATGATAACTTAGTAGAAAACTTTCCGGATGCTTTTTCGAACAGTGGTACAAATTTTCTCAATGTTTCCACCTGACTGAAAATTTCGTTGAAGAGAATTTCTTTTAAAGACACATCAAAACTCACCTTCGGTTTGAGGGTATCTGAAACATTATAACTCCCGTTCATTAACAAGCTTCCTCCAAAACCGTTAAAATTCATTTGTTCCATTCTCAATTCGCTGTTTTTAACTACAAGTCCGCCACTCACATTGTTAAAACTCATTTTTTCATACATCAGTTTTTTCACAGTAGCTTTTGCCTGAAAATTAAGATTTTCTGGAATCTGAATGATATTCATAGGCGTAGAAGCTGCTGCAACATCTGATTTTTGAATACTTCCACTGTCGGTGGACATAAAGTCACTTATATTCAAATAATCCGACTGCAAAATCAATTCACCCGTCAACACTTTATTTTTAAACAGATAAGGCAATACATTGGTAAGCTTGCCCGATGCCGATAAATCATTTCTGCCGATTGTCATTTTTAATGCTGATAAATCGATGGTACGATTATTAAATACCAGATTGGCATTAGATACCGAAACATCCTGAGGAAGCATTTTCGATTTCAAAAGCAAGTTATCAACCTTTAGCAAACCTGCAAATCTGAATTTATCATATTCATTATTATCAATGTACGACATTCTTCCAGCTAAATCGAG
>JAYFRI010000185.1:0-2546 GCA_034926015.1 Paludibacter sp.
AGAACGTCAGTTGACAAACAAAGATCATATTCTTGATGAGATGTGCTCAACTTTAGGAGGCCGCGCCGCTGAGGAAGTATTCCTGAAACAAATTTCGACCGGAGCCATCAACGACCTGGAGCGTGTTACAAAACGTGCATATGCAATGGTGGCTTATTTCGGAATGAGTGAAAACATGCCCAACATGAGTTATTACGATTCATCGGGAAATTCTGATTATGGATTTACAAAACCATACAGCGAAAAAACAGCAGAACTTATTGACGAAGAAGCAAAAAGAATTGTTGCGCAGGAGTACGAACGTGCAAAACAGATTTTGATTGAGAATGCCGCTGGACATAACGCGTTGGCCGAATTATTGATTGAACGTGAAGTTATTTTCTCAGAAGATCTTGAAAAAATATTCGGAAAACGTCAGTGGACTTCGCGACAGGATGAGTTAATGGCTCAAAATGGCGGAGCCGACATTCTGGATGAAACACCGAAGTTAGGTGCTGCTTCTACCGCAGAAAACCAGCCTGCTGAGGAAAAAACAGAAGAGGGACAAAAAGAGATTACTACAACAGAATTGTAACGCTCACTATGTCAGATCAATCAAGAACTGAAATATTAAATAAAATTGCAGCTACCAAAAAAAAAAGGGTAGCTGCAATTTCTGTTCATAAAGCAAGTAACGATAACATTTACCAGCCGGTTTTGCCTGATATGATCAATTGCTTTCGATCAGAACTTGAAGCAATTAATGGCAAATGCATTGTTTGCAGCAACAATGAATTGCTGATTCAACAATTAAAAAATCTGATTTCGGAAAAACAACTTTCATCGATATTTTGCAAGGATAAAGAAATCCTGAACTTCCTCAAAAACAATGGCATCAATTGTAGCAACGAAGTATCGGATTTTACAGAAATCCAGGCAGGAATTACTTCCTGTGAATTTCTGGTGGCGCGCACCGGCAGTGTCGTTGTAAGTTCGGCGGGCGATTCTGGTCGCAGTATGAACGTTTTCCCGCCCATCCACCTTGTGCTCGCCAACTCCGATCAGCTCGTTCAATTTCCGGAAGATGCGCTCGTTGCCGTACAGTCAAAATACAAAAACAACTTTCCTTCGACAGTTACCACAATTACAGGCCCAAGCAGAACAGCTGATATTGAAAAAACACTTGTACTTGGCGCTCATGGACCAAAAGAATTGGTCGTTTTCCTTTCATTAGTCTAAACTTTTGCTATCTTTGTACATATTTTTTTCAAAGGATGAACAATGATTTACTTTCAAAATAACTATTTTGAAAAATTATTTTTTATTCCCTGTTTTTTAATCATTCAACTAAGATTATATGAAAACCTTAAAAGTATCAGCTTCGCTTCTTATTCTTCTTTCGTTGATGTTTTCGTGTAGCCCGATATATAAATGTGGTGACCCAAAACCTACGAAAAAGTTATTTGTACCCAAAGCTTTTAAAGTTGTTATCGACGAACGTGATTCTTTATGTTCAACGCTGGCAATCAGAGAAAATAAAATTGCGGAACTCAATGCCGATGTTGCCGATTTGAATAAAAATATTTTGAATGCCGATATCAAATTCCGACAACTGGATCAACAATATAATGATTTGATAAATACAAATTTATCGCAAACAGAGCAATTTAACCTCGCGCTTAAACAAAAATCGGACGAATTGACGAACAAGGAAAAACAATTGAAAGAACGCGAAAGCGCACTCTACGATATGCAAAAAGTTATTGCCCGTCAGGATTCTATCACCAATCGTTTGAACTCCATTTTGCGGGATGCATTGTTGGGCTTTAAGTCCGACGAACTATCGGTAGAAATTAAAAACGGAAAAGTGTATGTATCAATGTCCGATAAATTACTCTTTAAATCAGGAAGCGCCACTGTAGAAACAAAAGGTTCCGAAGCCATCAAGTTACTCGCCGAAGTGCTGAATAAAAATGCTGATATCGACATTCTTGTGGAAGGCCACACTGACAATATTCCTATTAAAACAGCTTTGTATCGCGACAACTGGGATTTAAGCGTAGCCCGCTCTATCTCGATAGTTCGTATTTTGACCGACGATTATAAAATTGCTCCGCTGCGTTTAACCGCCTCCGGAAAAGGAGAATTTACGCCCCGCGCCCCGAATACTACTGCTGAAGGAAGAGCATTGAACCGTCGTACAGAAATAATTTTATCGCCGAAACTGGATGAAATTATGCAATTGCTTAAAGTTAACAGATAAAAAACAACCTTATTTACAATATAATTTAAAATCACTTGTGAAACGACAGGACTCTGGTAGTACAGGTTTCACGTGACATTATTATTTAAGCATGAATAACTTTATTAAACGAACCCTGAGTGGAGCTTTTTTTGTGGCTATAATCATTGGGTCGATACTGCTCGACGCCTATGTATTTGCAGCAATATTTGCAATAATAACAGGCTGGGCGGTCAGGGAGTTCTACAAATTAGTGAACACACAAGAAGCCGTAGAAGTGAATTTGTGGTTGGGTGTAGGTGGAGCGGTTCTGCTTTTCCTAACT
>JAYFRI010000279.1:0-10711 GCA_034926015.1 Paludibacter sp.
TCGCAAGCGACTGAAATCCGCTGCTATTTTAGCCGATGCTGTTCATTCCGATCATTGCCCGGTGGTGGTGGAGTTGGAGTAATTTGTGGTTTTTAATAAACGTAACAATGCTATTTCTGCCCGAAAATGAATAGCTAACAAAAATATTTCTGTAAATATCTCGTTTTTAGTTTTAAAAAACAATAAATCTTAGTATACAGGATACTTAAGCAATAAAATGTTTTTAACTTTGTCCGCTCAAAAATAATAAACAACAGCTCATGAAACTTAACCCTTTCAGATTAGTTCTATTACTATTAACAATCGTTTCATTTTCATCTTGTAACTGGTTTGAAACTGATACTACCATACCTTCATCGAATCCAAGTTTCGTGTCGTTGACTTTTACGAAAAATGATTCTGTTGCAGGGTTGGAAAAAGCTGTGTTTTCTTTGGAATGGGATGCTCATTTGAATGATTCGGTTATTGTGAATGTGGATTCACTTCCTTATCTTACGGATGTATCCAAAGTTGTTGCCAATTTTAGTTTTTACAGCTCGTCCGGAGCTTATGTATACCTGACAGACACATTGGGTTTGGGTACTATCAGCGATTCTGTGGGGATTGCAGGTAAGGACACACTTAACTTTGAAAGGGTTGTGAAAGTCAAAAACTATGCTGCCGATGCAAAAACGAGCAGATCATACCCGATAAAAGTAAATGTACATAAAGTTCAACCAGAGTTGTATCAGTGGAACAAAATTGCAGACGAAATTTACTCACATTCGGGTAGTTTACAGAAAGCAGTTTACTTTAATAAAACTTTTTACCTTTATGTGGGTACTACCATTCGTAACTATCTGTACACTTCCACTGATGGGAAAGTGTGGATAGATAAGACGAATGAATTAAAAAATCTTCCATTAAACAGTTCACTAAGAGGTATAAATGAGTACAAGGGGAAACTATATGTGCTCACTGACGATGATAAAATATATACAACGGCTGATGGGTATAACTGGATGACCGAAAATGTAGTGGTATCGGATGTGAATTACAGGTTCGAAAACTTTTTGTTGGAACTCGACGGTAAGCTGTGGTCGATAATGAAATCGGGAGTAGATAATACCTATAGTTTTGCAACTTCATCTGATGGAGGAAACTGGGTTGTTAATGAAAAAATTCCTGCTAATTTCCCAGTAGGCGATTTTTCGTCACTTTCGTTTGCTTCGCGTACAAAAAAATCAAAAGCATTAATTGTAGGTGGTTATACTGCTTCAGGTAAATTGCTTAACAATATCTGGAGTACCGAGAATGGTAGTTACTGGGTGGATTTTAGTACAGAAAACACAACGCTGGGTTCACTTTCAGGGGCAACAATTATTGCTTACGACGATAAATTGTTGTTGTATGGTGGTTTGGATGCTAATGGATCTGTTGTTAGTAACCCTTATATGGAATCAATTGACGAAGGCTTGAGTTGGAGTGTTCCTGATACGCTTTATAACCGGCTTCGCCAAATGAATATTTCGGCAGCAGGCGATACGACATATATAAATTATGCTCCAAGAGCTTACCAGTCGGTGTTGAATGTTGTTGTCGATAATACGGCCAAGGGTTATAGCGATCATCTCATTTATCTGATAGGTGGAATAAACCCACGTGCATCGAAAGTTTATAAAGATGTGTGGGTTGGAAAACTGAACCGGTTGAGTTTTCCTACCGATGAAGATTAATTTTAGATAAGTTAAGGGAGCAAATCAAAAGACTCCCTTCTCAGTGTTATTTATATTGGCTTTGAGCCGTAAACAGAACATTATAGAATGAACAAACAAATACATAATAAGCCCCGTATAGCCCGATTCCGTCGCTGGAGCCGTGCTGCTTATGCTGTGTTTGCCAGTTTGTCGCTTGCGGTGAGCATTGGAGTGTTATCGGTTTCGGTAAGCGAAAAATCGACCCAAAAGAGCGATCGCTTCGTCGTTAAAGCAGCTATATGCACACGGGAAGGTATTGAGGAGGAGCTCGAGGATGATCTGTTTTTATACAATGATCCTACGGAGCTACAAACCGGTAATGTCCTTGTGAATCAAATAACAAACAACGCTGCTGCGTGTTGTTTTGCATACTTATACAATCAATCATTGAACGGTTGAAACAGGCGATTAGCCTGTTTCAACCGTTTTTATTTTTATTTAAAATGAAGAAAATAGTTTTTTTTAGTTTTTTAGTTTTTTTATTTTGCGTCCAGAATGTGTTTGGTCAATCAACATCCGATTCCTTGTCGGTTACTTTGTCGGCTGTGGATGTCAATGCCCGCCGTAATCAAATATATACAGGCGCAGGGCGTGTAGTGACTGTTGTGGAACGGGAAGCCATCAAACAGATGCCTGTACAAAATGTGGACGAGTTGCTTGAGTCGGTGGCGGGCATCGATATTCGTCAGCGTGGCGTGGGCGGTACGCAATCGGATATTAGTATTCGTGGCGGTTCGTTCGATCAGGTGTTGGTGCTGCTGAATGGAGTGAATATTACCGATCCTCAAACCGGACATTATAATCTTGATGTTCCGGTAGAATTGTCCGATATAGTTCGTGTGGAATTGCTTCAGGGCTCGGTGGCGCGCATTTATGGTCCAAATGCCTTTAGCGGAGCGGTTAATATTGTCACCGAAAAGAAGGAAACCAGCACAATCAGTGTTCAGACGGCAGGAGGAAGCTACAATAGTTTCATCCAAAATCTTTCGGCAGGTATAGGAAATGGTCAAATACAGAGTTTTTTCTCGGTAACGCACAAAAGCAGTGATGGCTATATGTATAATACCGATTTTGATATAAAAAATATATTCTCACAGAGTATTTTAAATACAAAGTCGGTTGGTAAATTCGGACTTCAACTGGCTTATCAGGAGAAATCCTATGGAGCTAATGGCTTTTATTCTCTTTCCTATCCAAATCAGTTCGACCATACCAAAACCATTTATGGAGCGCTCGATTGGAAGCAAACCATCAGTGCTAAAGTCAATCTTACAGCGCAGTTATATTCTCGTCGGCATTACGATAGGTTTGAACTTTTCAGGGATATGGAAAATGCTGCAAGTTGGTATAAAGGGCACAATTATCATTTAACCGATGTTAAGGGAGTCAGGGCGGTATTGGCACTACTTACGCAGTATGGTAACTTTCAATTAGGTGCCGATGTCAGAAATGAGCATATATACAGTACGGTGCTGGGGAATGCGCTTAACGAAGCCGTGCAAAATAAATTTGACAAGGATATTTATTTTACAAAAGCATCGCAACGATTTTTGCTCGGTTTTTTTGCTGATTATGCATTAAGCATTCAACACCTGTTCGTTTCAGCCGGTTTTTCCCATACATTTTCATCTCAGTTTGGAGACTTCACAGCGGGTGGTTTTGAAGTTGCTTATCATTTTACCGATAATTTCAAAGTGTTTGTATTGGCTAATTCAGCAGTTCGTTTGCCAACCTTTACCGACTTGTATTATAAAAGTGCAACTCAAAATGCCAATCCTGATTTGCGGCCCGAGCATGCCAGAACAATTGAATTGGGTACAAAATTCGAGAAAAAAAACATGAAATTCTCCGGTGCGTTGTTTTATCGCATGGGCGGAAATGTGATTGACTGGGTGAAAGAACCTGATTCTACGCGTTGGGAGAGCCGGAATCTGACCGAAGTGAATGTTTTTGGAATTGATTTTTCAACTGAGTATCGGTTCCATACTTCTTTCATAAAAAAGATGGCTTTGTCCTACTCTTTTCTTACAATGGATAAAAGTGCCGGTAGCTACGATTCGAAATACGCGCTTGATTATTTGAAAAATAAACTCATATTGAGTGCCGATCACAATCTCTATAAATCACTTTATGCTTCATGGAAGTTGTCTTACATCGACCGCGCTGGTGATTATACAGATTTCAAAACGGGAGAAAAAATAAAGTATGCACCCTATTTTATGGCGGATGTAAGGCTCCAATGGTCCAAAGCTAGCTATGATCTTTATTTGGATCTGAATAATGTCGCTGATGTGCAGTATGCCGATTTTGGAGGACTTACACAGCCAGGCAGAAATTTTATGGCGGGTGTGAGGTTGAGATTGGAATAAAAACTGAGACTGTATAAGTCTTGCCTACTTCTTAGTTATAAGGAGTTTTGCCTTGTATTTTGTATAATCTATTGGCATTTTTGAGTTTGGTTCAGGGCTCAGACTCATCAGTTTGTAATTAATTCCATGTAGGGTTGTGTCCTGTTGCATTGGCAAGGTAGTATTTAATATAATTTGATGGTGAAACCGGCCTTCGGCAATGATATTAAATCTGCCTTGTGCATTTCCGGCCCAGAAACAATTTGCATCCACGGGGCATCTTGAATCATGCAACACAGAATCCAGGTCGATACTGAAATCATATGTTTTACTATGATATAATTCGTTCAGACCGATTTCGATTGTTCCAACGTCCTGATTCGGAGTGTTTAGAGAATTGCAACCTGCGAAATAAATAGCTGTCAGTATTAAACCGAAAAGTAAGTATTGAGACTTCATCTTGTTTTTTATTTTTAATGATGAAAAAAATAATTGAAATGATGCATCTATATAACAAAAAGACGGAATGGTTCTGTACCATTCCGTCTTTTCGTTACTTTATATGCGAATAAATTTTATTCTACAATTTTCTTAAACAGGTTTTTCATATTCACAGCATCGCCAATGATGTTGTGTAAATCCACAATGGCTACACGTTCCTGTGTCATGGTGTCGCGGTGACGAATAGTAACGCTGTTGTCTTCGGCTGTCTGATGATCGACAGTGATACAGAATGGGGTTCCCACTGCATCCTGGCGGCGGTAGCGTTTACCGATAGAATCTTTTTCGTCATAAGCACATTTGAAGTCAAACTTCAGTTCGTTGATAATTTCACGTGCTTTCTCGGGTAGGCCATCTTTCTTTACCAGAGGCATTACACAGGCTTTCACCGGAGCTAATACAGGAGGTAAAGCCAATACAACGCGGGTTTCGCCATTTTCGAGCGTTTCTTCGTTGTACGACGAAGCCATAATAGAAAGGAACGTACGGTCCAAACCAATAGATGTTTCGACAACGAACGGAGTGTAGGACTGATTGATTTCAGGATCGAAATATTTGATGTTTTTTCCCGAAAACTTTTCGTGACTGCTCAGGTCGAAATCGGTACGCGAATGTATACCTTCAATTTCCTTAAATCCGAATGGCAATTCAAATTCGATATCGGTAGCAGCATTGGCGTAGTGTGCCAGCTTGTCGTGGTCGTGGAAACGGTATTTATGATCGCCAAGCCCGAGTGCTTTGTGCCATTTCAGTCGGTATTCTTTCCAATACTCGAACCATTTTAGTTCCTCGCCAGGTTTCACAAAAAACTGCATTTCCATTTGTTCAAACTCGCGCATACGGAAAATGAACTGACGGGCTACAATCTCGTTACGGAAAGCTTTACCAATCTGAGCAATTCCAAACGGAATTTTCATGCGACCGGTTTTCTGAACGTTCAGGTAGTTCACAAAGATTCCCTGAGCCGTTTCGGGGCGCAGATAAATCTTCATTGCACCATCGGCAGTTGAACCCATTTCGGTGGAGAACATAAGATTGAACTGACGAACATCGGTCCAGTTGCGTGTTCCGCTGATCGGGCAAACTACTTCATAATCTTCTATGATAGCTTTTAATTCAGCCAGGTTGCTGTCGTTCAATGCTTTTACGAAGCGGGCATGTATTTCGTCTCGTTTAGCCTGATTTTCTTTTACGCGCTCGTTGGTTTGCTTGAACATTTCAGCATCGAAGCTTTCGCCGAAGCGTTTGGCTGCTTTTTCAACTTCTTTGTTGATTTTATCGTCGTACTTTGCCAGCAAGTCTTCTATCAATACATCGGCACGATAGCGTTTTTTGCTGTCTTTGTTGTCGATCAAAGGGTCATTGAAAGCATCAACGTGTCCCGAAGCTTTCCAGGTGGTAGGGTGCATGAAAATGGCAGCATCGATGCCCACGATGTTTTCGTGAAGCAATACCATGCTGTCCCACCAGTATTTTTTGATGTTGTTTTTCAGTTCAACACCATTCTGACCATAGTCGTAAACGGCTCCGAGTCCGTCATAAATTTCGCTTGAAGGAAAAACAAATCCGTATTCCTTACAGTGTGCAATTAGTTTTTTAAAAACATCTTCTTGAGAGGCCATAATATTTAGTTATGAGTTACGAGTTTCGAGTTACAGGAAATAAGAAATGTCTTATTTCTATTATTATTGTAATGAAAAAAGAGGTGCAAAGTTACTATTTTTTTTGTATTTTTGTGGATTGATTTGGAAAAATACTATTGAAACAGGCTGTTTTAGAGAATATAATTATACAATGTTTTCGACGCAGCAATCGATAAATGCGAAATCTCCATAACTTGTAACTAATATCTTGTAACTAATAGATGAGCACAGACGAAATTATTGACAACGAAAACGAATTGGAAGAGGTTGAGGGCGCTGATGCATCGAATGAAGATGTTCCCTCAGATGCCCATTCGAGTTACAAAATACCTAAGATAACCGACGATGCTATCAAACATCATCTCTCGGGCATGTATCAAAACTGGTTCCTGGATTACGCTTCGTATGTAATTCTTGAACGTGCTGTGCCTGATATCTACGATGGATTGAAGCCCGTACAGCGTCGAATTCTTCATTCGATGAAGCGATTGGATGATGGACGTTATAATAAAGTGGCTAATATTGTGGGGCATACTATGCAGTTTCATCCGCATGGCGATGCTTCTATCGGCGATGCTTTGGTGCAACTCGGACAAAAGGATTTGTTGATCGATTGTCAGGGAAACTGGGGAAATATCCTCACCGGCGATGGCGCAGCAGCACCTCGTTACATCGAGGCGCGTTTGTCAAAATTTGCCCTCGAAACTGTTTTTAATCCTAAAACTACAGAATGGAAAGCCTCGTACGACGGACGAAATAAAGAACCGGTTTCGCTGCCGATTAAGTTTCCTTTGTTGTTGGCGCAAGGTGTTGAAGGGATTGCTGTAGGCTTAAACTCGAAAATTCTTCCTCATAATTTCAACGAATTACTCGATGCCTGTATCGCTCATTTGCGCGATGAGGAATTTGTGTTGTATCCAGACTTTCAAACAGGCGGCTCTATTGATGTAGCAAAATACAATGATGGTGAGAGAGGTGGATCGGTTAAAATTCGTTCAAGAATAGAAAAATTGGACAATAAAACCCTGGCAATTACCGAAATTCCGTATGGCAGTAATACTTCGAAGCTTATTGATTCTATCGTAAAGGCAAGCGATAAAGGAAAAATAAAAATCAGAAAAGTGGACGACAATACTTCGGCTAATGTCGAGATTCTTGTTCATTTGCTGCCAGGCTCTTCGTCCGACAAAACTATCGATGCGCTTTATGCTTTTACCGATTGTGAGTTGAGTATTTCGCCCAACTGTTGCGTTATTCATGACAATAAGCCTCGTTTTTGTGGGGTGAGTGAGATGTTACGTATTAGTTGTGATCATACAAAGGACCTGCTTCAGGCCGAACTCGAAATTCAGAAAGCGGAACTGCAGGAACAATTGTTCTTTACTTCGCTCGAAAAGATTTTTATCGAAAACCGTATTTATAAAGACAAGGGTTTTGAAGAAAGTACTTCGCAAGATGAGGTGATTGCACATATCGATGGACGCCTAGAACCGTTTAAAAAGGATTTTATACGCGAAATTGTCCGCGAAGATTTTCTGAAGTTACTCGAAATTAAGATGATGCGTATCACTAAGTTTGATACCGACAAAGCCAACGATACGTTGATTTCGATTCAGAAGAAAATAGATGAAATTGATTATAACCTTGTTCACCTGATTGATTATACGATTTCGTGGTACGAAGGTTTGAAAAATAAATACGGCAAAGATTATCCGAGGCGTACCGAGATTCGGAATTTTGAAACAATTGTGGCCTCCAAAGTGGTAGAAGCCAATGAAAAGTTGTATGTCAACTACGAAGAAGGATTCGTTGGAACATCGCTGAAAAAGGACGAATTTGTGTGCAACTGCTCGGACATCGACGATATTATTATTTTCTTTAAAGATGGAAGATATAAGATTGTTAAAGTGGCCGATAAATTATTTGTAGGCAAAAACATTCTTTACCTTACGGTTTTCAAAAAGAACGACAAAAGAACCATTTACAATACTGTTTACAGGGATGGAAAATCGGGTCCGTATTATATCAAACGTTTTGCGGTGACGGGAATTACACGCGATAAAGAATATGATATTACTCAGGGAACAGCTGGTTCGAAGGTGGTTTATTTTACTTCGAACCCTAACGCCGAGGCTGAAGTGATACGTGTTGCCCTGAAGCCAAAGCCACGACTCAATAAGCTTGTTTTCGAAAAAGATTTTAGCGATATAGCCATCAAAGGACGGCAATCTATGGGCAATATACTCACTAAAAATGATGTTCATAAAATCACTTTAAAGCAAAAAGGAGGCTCTACATTGGGTGGTCGTCAGGTTTGGTTCGACCGTGATGTGTTGCGCCTGAATTATGATAACAGAGGGGAATATCTTGGCGAATTCCTGAGCGATGATCTGATCTTGGTGGTTTCGACAACAGGTGAGTATCGCACTACGAGTTTCGATTTAAGTAATCATTTTACAAAAGATATTCTTTATATCGAAAAATTTGATGCGAATAAAGTGTGGTCGGTGGTTCTATTTGATGCTGATCAGAATTATTATTATCTGAAACGTTTTCAGCTGGAAGTGTCGCAGAAAATACAAAGCTTTTTGGGCGAAAATGCACAATCGCGGCTTATTTTGATGTCCGATATTGACTTCCCTCGCTTCGAAGTGGTGTTTGGTGGTACTGATGCTTACCGGGAAGCGTTAATTGTGGATGCTGAAGAATTTATTGGCGTTAAGAGTCTAAAAGCAAGAGGCAAGCGATTAACTACCTTTGAGGTAGAATCCATCAACGAGCTTGAACCTTTGCGTTTTGCATCTGCCGAAACCGGAAACTCAAACGATTCGGGCAGCGATGACAATTCAAATGAAAATGGATCAGGGGAAGCTGTTTTGAACGAAGAAAGTGAAATAGAAGTTGTTGAACAACCGGCTGAAAGCACGAAGGAAAAGGCAGCAGCGGAAGTAAATGTGAACGATTCTGTTTTGCCTGATGAAATCGTTGATCAAAACCGGATTATTGATGATATAAACGGGCAGTTGACACTGTTTTGATCTGTAGGACAGGGGACAAAAACATAAAGCCGGAACAATACTGTACCGGCTTTATTGTTTTCCCAAAAAGAAAAACTATTTCGTCTTTTTGTTCAGAAAAATATGAGCAACAAATCCAAGAACCATTAAGACTCCTGCAGATATAAGATAATTGTTTGAGTTCGACTCGGTAAAAAAGTATACTGCTAAAATTACCACACCTACCAATATTAAAATCGGACCCAGGTTTTTCAATAAGTTATTCATTGTGATATAATGTTTATTTGTTCGTTTCTTTTCAGACTACAAATTAAATGATTTTTCAGCGAGTAATAAAATTATTTATACAAAAATTTAAAAATAAGTTTGTTTTTTACGCTCTTCCTCCGATTTTTGTTTGCAATTCTTTGATCTGACGCCGTTTGTTTATTTAATTTTGGTTTGGAAAGTACGCATTGAGTAGAAAATCGAGGCTTCAACTGGTTCATGTCTCTGTTTTGTTAATAGCTGAATCTTCAGTTGCAAAAAACTTATTACATTAACAAAGTAGCCGTGAAATTCGGAATGCAAAATTAAATCCTGAATGATTAATTTCGTACCTTTGCATAATAAATTTTCCGAATGAAACGGGTTTGGAATATTTATGCGAAATGATTAAAGGTAAAAATCTATGAAAATCATAATAGTAGGTACAACATATCCTTTTCGGGGAGGTTTGGCAGCATTCAACGAGCGATTGGCGCGTGAGTATATACAACAGGGCCACGAAGTTGAAATTTTCACATTCTCACTGCAATATCCTTCTTTTTTATTTCCCGGAAAAACACAGTTCTCGAGCGAAGAAGCGCCAACGGATCTGAAAATTCACCGGACGATCAACTCAGTGAACCCTCTGTCGTGGATGCTGACCGGAAGAAAAATAAAAAAGCTCAATGCTGATAAAGTAATATTTTGTTACTGGATGGCTTTTATTGCACCTTGTTTTGGAACGATTGCCCGCATTGTACGTTCACCCAAAACAGAGATTGTTGCACTGATTCATAACATGATTCCACACGAACCAACCATTCTGGATAAATTGTTTCCGAAGTATTTTGTAAATGCAATGGACGGTTTTGTGGCTATGGCCGATTCGGTGATTGAGGACGTTAAACATTTTGATGCCTATGATAAACCAAAAATAGTTTCACCGCATCCTATCTACGACCATTATGGCGCTTTGTTGGATAAAAAAGATGCAGCCATAAAGCTTGGTTTGTACGATCAGAATGCCTATATCCTTTTTTTTGGGTTTATCCGTCAGTATAAAGGACTCGATTTATTGCTCGAAGCATTTGCCGATGAAAGATTGCGAAAGTTTCCGTTGAAGTTGATCGTAGCTGGTGAGTTCTACGAAAATCCTGAACCTTATCTGAGCCAGATAGCTAAACTAAAGCTCGAGAATTTTGTTGAACTACGTACTGTTT
>JAYFRI010000301.1:0-16431 GCA_034926015.1 Paludibacter sp.
TGAAAGAAAAACAAATGAAAAAAGTGGAGAAATTAAACAATCCAAGAAAATTACAGGAAAAGTTATTGATAACAAAGGGGAGCCTATCATCGGTGCAACGATTATTATTAAAGGATCCAAAGAAGGGGTTATAAGTGATTTGGATGGAAACTTCTCTATTGAAGCTAATAATCATTCGGTTTTATCGGTTTCGTATATTGGATATAATACAACAGAAGTGGCGGTTAGTTCCAATAAAAATCTAACAATAGAACTAACCGAATTCTCAAAAGCATTGGATGAGGTAATTGTTGTGGGTTATTCCAGTCAGAAAAAATCAGAATTATCAAGTTCAGCAGTAACGCTTTCTGCAGACAAGCTCACCGATGTTTCAACTCCAGACATAGGAAATATGCTACAGGGAAAGGTTGCGGGTTTAATGGTTTATAACGCAACCGGACAACCTGGATCGGCAGCAGAAATAAGAATCAGAGGTACAGGCTCAATTACAGCAGACGCCGATCCTTTATATGTAGTTGATGGTATTCCGGGTGGTTCGTTCAATCCAAATGATGTACAGATACTTACAGTGTTAAAAGATGCAGGAGCAACTGCTATGTATGGATCGGCAGCAGCAGGTGGAGTTATTGTTGTCACCACCAAGTCGGGTTCACGTAATCAGGCTACAATGGTTAATGCCAAAGTAACTGTGGGATCAAAATCAAATTTGTTCGGACATTATAAAATGATGGGGTCTGAGGAACTTTACAATATGCAAAAACAATTATACAGTCCGGCCCTATTCTCAATTATGCGCCCATCATCTCTGCTGCATCAGGATTATGACTGGCAAAAAGCATTCTTTAAATCAGGATTGGAACAAAATTATTACGTATCCGCTTCCGGTAGCAATGATAAAACAAGTTATTTTGCCAGTATTGACTATTACAACGAAGATGGAACATTAATCAACACGGGATTTGATAAAGTGTCCGGTCGGTTGAATTTAAATTCGCAGTTATCTAAAAATCTGGATATGAATATCCGTTTATCATATTCAAATTCCAATGTTCAGTCTACATCCAGTTGGACCACCCTGAATGATGCTTACACCAAAATGCCCTGGGATTCGCCATATGACATCGATGGAAATATCGAAAAAATTACCAGTGGAACTCGTGCAGATGGATCGACGTGGTACTCGCAGGACAAATGGAATTCATTGCATAGTGAACAGTATAATTATAACAAAACAAACTCTTCCCAATTTGTAACGGATTTTCAATTAAACTGGACAATTACTGATTGGCTTGTACTCACAACATCGAATCGTTTCGGTCAGGATAACTACAGAAGTGTATTGTTTATAGATCCACGAACTTATAACTCATCTTATTCCACGGGCTATCTTTCAAATCAGCTTGGAAGTGGCATGTCGTTCGGAACTACAAATACATTAAAAACAAACAATAAATTTGGGAATCATTCACTGAATGGTTTACTTGGCTGGGAATGGGGGCAATCAAAAAATGAAACCACTTTTGCTTCCGGAAAAGGAATGCCAAATGGAATGGATGCATTGAATGCAAGTGAAATTTATGAAATTGGAGGAAATTCAGTTCCAATGCGAAGCTACTCAGGCTTTGGTCAACTTCAGTATAGTTATAGCAGTAAGTATTTTGCTACAGCTTCGCTCCGTGCCGATGCAAGTTCAAAATTTGCAGAAAAAAGACGTTTGGGTTGGTTTCCTTCAGGAGCAGCGTCATGGCTGATAAGCAATGAAGACTTTTTGAAAGGAAATAACACAATCACATTTTTGAAGTTGAGAGGAAGCTACGGGCTTACCGGTAACTCAAATATTGGGATGTATGAGTATTTGTCAATGTATTCACTTGGAAGTTCTTATCAAAATGTTGTTTCAGCTACTCCTACACGATTGTCAAATCAGTATTTGGGTTGGGAGAAAGCATATATGGCGGGTATTGGAATAGATATAAATCTATGGAAGAGTATAGAACTTAACATTGATTTATATAATACCGACAATAAAGGTCTGTTACTGGCAGTACCGGTGTCACCTTCAACCGGATTCTTCGAAATAACTTCAAATGCTGGAAGTGTTAGAAATCAGGGAATTGAATTCCAGGTAAATACAACCAACATACAAACCAAAGATTTTAGCTGGAAAATGAGCTTCAATATTGGCTTTAATAAAAATGTTGTAACTGAGACACCAAATGATGCTTCTTTTATGCAAACGCGGAGTTCTGTAAGTCAGCAAGTTAAAAGAGGTCAGGATATTTATAGCTGGTACATGCCTAAATGGTTAGGGGTAGATCCCGCTAACGGTGATCCATTGTGGGAAAAAGTGACATACGCTGCCGATGAAACCGTAAGCAGTCGCGAAGCCACTAATAACTACAAAGACGCCACCTTTCAGGTAGTAGGAAAGGCAACTCCGGTTTTCAGTGGAGGTTGGACAAACATGTTGACGTACAAAGGCTTTTACCTGAACATAAACACCAATTTTGTATATGGAAACAAGATATTCAATTATAATCGTTTGGCACTTGATGCTGATGGTGCTTACTTGGGTTATAATCAAATTTCACTCGAAAATAACGGATTAGGTTGGACCAGATGGCAAAAACCTGGCGATATTGCTACTCACCCAAAACTGGTCATGAATGGCAATAAGTCTTCGAACAGCATTTCTTCCAGATATCTGGAGGATGGTAGTTTCTTAAGGATCAAGAATATTAAGTTTGGTTATCAAATTCCAAACAAACTATTAAAACAGGTTCATATGAGAGATTGTAAGATATTCGTATCCGGCGACAACTTATTTACACTCACAAAGTTTTCAGGAATGGATCCTGAAGTAACTTTGAGAACTTCAACTTACACATTGGCTGGATTGTATTCAAGTAATTACCCTGTTAGTCGTCAGTTGCTGGCAGGAATAGAAATAGGTTTTTGATTAATCAGTTTTAAAATATAGAATCAATGAAAAAGATAAATATTTTTTATATTACGCTATTAATGTTGGTGTTTACATCCTGTGATCTCGATTTTGCTCCTTCAGATGGGATGTCGCCTGCTCAGTTGGCAAAAGATACGAAGGGAGCAGCTTATATGACCGATGGAAATTACTCCTTGTTTAAAGATGAGTTTACAACAAGTTGGTCCTATCAAAGCGGAAATTCATATGTTCGTCATTATTTTATAATGTCTGAATATCCAAGCGATAATATTTGTTTGTCGGGTCGTACTACTGATCCATTGTACGAAGCATGCTGTTACCAAACGAATCCAACCTTAGCCAATGTTACCACACTTTGGTGGGTGGGATACAAAATTATCTTTGGAGCTAATTCGGTAATTGAATCCATAAAAGATGATGCAGACAAACAATCGGACTATATCAAAGGCGAAAACTATTTTATGCGCGCTATCTGTCATTTAAACCTGGTAACACTGTATGCCAAACCATATTCATTTGGGCGTTCTAATCCGGGTGTGATACTGAGAAAAAGCACTGATAATTCGACCACCACACGTGCCACTGTGGGAGAAGTTTATGATCAGATAGTAGCCGATTTGATTGAAGCTATCCGGTTGATGAGTAATGGTGGAACTTCACGTGGCAATGCCGGTTATGCATCAAAAGCGGCAGCACAGGGACTTTTATCCAGGGTGTATTTGTACATGGAGGAAAATCAAAAAGTGGTGGATGTGGTAAATGATATGCTTGCGGGAGCAAATCCTTCGACCAAATTAGAACCAAAAGCCACATTTCCAAAATATTTTGCTAATGCACTCACATCCAAAGAAACACTTTGGGCAATAGCACATACGTCGCTCGAAACCAGAGGTCAGTCATCCATAGGTTCCATGTATATCAACGATGTTATGGGATGGGGTGAAACATATTCTTCTGACCCGTTGAATATGCTTTACGAAAGATATCCGAACGATGTGCGTTACAAATTTGTAGTTCCGCAGTACAAACCCAATGCAACAACCTATATGATAACTTTTCCGGTAAATAGTCAGGGTGTTGATTTCAGATCGAATGAAATACATGATGTAGCGCTTGATGTAAACGGGAAATATTATTTCATCAGTAACTCGGTAAAAATATATGTACAAACTGAATTAGTAAACGGATACAATCGAAATTACATAACATTTAACGGAAATAAATATGTAGTACGATTGACTCCCAAAATGCAGGATCGTAATACTTTTCCGAAGTATTACATATCAAAATTCTCGTACCAGGGCGGAGATCCTATGTTGAGTTCTCCGGTAATGATCAGATGGGCGGAAGTGATTCTGAATCGTGCTGAAGCTTATGCAAAACTAAATCAGACAGATAATGCACTCGCCGATGTTAACACTATCAGAACGCGTGCAGGACTGACTGGCGACGAGCTTTTCTCAACCACTAATTTGCACGGATATAGCTCGGTGTTAGATATAGTGCTGGATGAAAGAAGATTAGAGTTGGCTTTTGAGGGGCAACGTATATTTGATGTTTATCGCAATAAAAAGAACATGGACAGACAATATGCCGGCGCACAGCCATGGGAGGTTATTGAGTACACTAATAAAAAGATCCAATATCCTATACCTTCAAATGAAATTCTGGTAAGTGGAATTGAACAAAATTAATAAAATCGAAATAAAATTTATTATTCACTAATTTTTAAATGTATCATTATGAAAAGACGTATTGAATTTTTATTTATTGCCTTGGTGGCAATTCTGATGGTTGGTTGTAACTCAGCCGAGGTGCCTGTAACTTCATTTTCTTATGAATTGAAACAAGACACGGTGGTATTTACGAACACAACCGTTGGCGCTACAAGTTATTCGTGGGATTTTGGAGATAACTCTCCTGTATCAACAGAGAAAGATCCGGTGCATGTGTATAAGGCTTCAGGTTCTTATACGGTATTGCTTACTGCAACCAACGAAGGTGAGTCAAAAACTTTTTCTGCAGACATTATTGTCGCGAAACCTCTGATTAAAGTGGACGGAGATTTAAGTGACTGGGCTTCGGTAGCTGCTGAAAAGATATTCACTTCTACACTACCCGATACTGCAACGATGAGAAGTATCCAAACATTTAAAGTAACTTTTGATGATAATTATCTTTACTTCTATGTTAAAATGGATAGTCTGAATGTTGGATCGTTTGATATCTTTATTAATACCGACAATGTGAGCACCACCGGAAATAATTCCTGGTTATGGGGTGGAATATGTGGTGCAGATTATATGCTGGATGGGTTGTTATCAGCCAACCTGACAGATGTTGCAGTATATAATTTTCCTGCATCAACTACAGATCAAACTGCGTGGGCTTGGGTAAATACAGTTCCGGCTGGTAGCAATGTGGTAGCTATTTCAAAACCAAAGGTCCTCAGTGGTACAACAGTAGAATTTGAAGGAAAAATTACCAAAGAATTAGTTTCAAACGCATGGGCTAATACCATTGGAATCGGAGTTTTTGTTCAAACACCAAGCTGGTCTATTGCTGGCTGCTTACCTGGTGGCGGAGGAAGCAAAGTTAATCTATTGGAAGTAAAACTAAAATAATCAATCACCTTATATTGTATTACAAGAGGTTGTATCCAAGGAATGATTTACATCCTGATTGTTTTTGAGACAACCTCTTGTATACATAATAGTCTTTAAATAATGCTGTTATTGTCACATCAAATAAATCTATTTTCATGAATTTATTAAAATACTTCTATATATTGTTGATTTATGTTGTTGCTTTGTTGGCACAGTCATGCGAATCAAATAATTCAATCAAGGATGATGGTTTGTTTGAGGTGAATTATATTGAAACAGACACAGTAATTGTAAATCCCGAAAGAGGTTTCTATAGTCAGGTAGAGTATTACTCATCCAGTTCAAAAACTGCTTTAACTGCGGCTACAGTAAATACACACCGTTATCTTGGTCGTTCTCTAATACTAACCATGTATTATCTCGATTCTTTTATAGATAAACCTATTTCCAATGAGTTTTTGACACTCATTGATAAAAACATGAAAGCTATTCGTGAAGGTGGTTGTAAATGTATTGTGCGTTTTGCATACACTTCCAGCGAAAGCAAGAAACCCTGGGATGCTCCACAAAATATCGTTTTGGAACATATTCAACAACTTGCACCATATTTGAGAGAAAACTCTGACGTGATATATGTTGTACAGGCCGGTTTTGTAGGTGTTTGGGGCGAATGGTATTATACGTCTAATTTTATCATGTCACCCATCAAACCAGATGATTTTGCTCCTCGCAGGGCAGTATTGGATGCATTGCTTTTGGCTTTACCCAAAGACAGAATGATTTGCGTACGTACTCCTGAATTTAAAGTAAAATGTTTTAATATAACATACACCGATTCTATTACTGAATCAACAGCTTATAGTCAGACTGACCTTGCCAGACTTGCCTGTCACAATGATTGCTTTTTGGCCGATGGTAGTGATATGGGCACATTTCCTACTTCACAACAAAAATTGTTTTGGGAAAAGGAATCGAAATATACTGTTATGGGCGGAGAAACCTGTGTGCCCTCCACTTATTCGCAATGCGAAAATGCCATTTTGCAAATGGAAAAATATCACTGGTCTTACCTCAATTCAGGATATAACGGTACAGTTTTAAACAGCTGGAAAACTACTGGATGCATGGATGAAATCAATCGCAGACTGGGCTACAGATTTGTATTGCAGCAGGGACAATTTACTGAAAATCCCGTTGCCGGGCAAAAATTTAGAATGAAACTAACGCTCAAAAATGTTGGCTTTGCATCGCCGGCGAACCCCAGAAATGTAGAGCTCATTTTTGCAAGCTCCGGTGATACAATAGTGTATAAACTGAAAGATGATCCACGCAGATGGTATCCAGGAATTATAGGAAATATTTCATTCGAAGATATATTACCGTTTAGTATGAAAGGTAAAAGTTATAACATTTATCTGAATTTACCTGATCCGTATGCAAGCCTTGCTACCCGTAGCGAATATAGTATTGGTTTCGCCAATAAAAATGTATGGAACAAAAACACTGGTTTTAATAAGTTGCATAGCATTACAGTAAATTGACGGCACTTGTAATGATTCAATAATCAAACTTACATATTATTAATATTAGCAGAATGGTTTACATATAACATGTTCTGCTGGATGAACTATGTGTTTTTATAATCAAAACATAACATAATCAGTCTTATATAAAACTTTAATTTTTTCTCTAAAAATCAAACATACTATCAGGATAATACAGCTAATATATTAAATATCAGTTTAATTTCCGTTAGCGATTTAAAATTAATTACACATGAATTTCAAACAAATTTCAGTTATTATTATCTTTTTAAGCTTATTGCAACCTACGTTTGCCCAGCCCTGGTTTTTTAGCAAAAACATCGGAAATGTAAAAGCTGTAATAAAACCTGATGCCATTTCATTGGGGAATAATGTACTGAGTTACAAATGGCTTCTTAAGGGTAATTCTATTCATGCCGACCAATTTAAAAATAAATTAACTAACACCAATGTTCAATGGAGTAATACTGATTGGTTTTATGTGCAGTTATACGATGGAACTGAGCTTAATTCTGGTGATTTTGAACTCGTTGGTCCTGTTGTTTCCCAAACAATAAAAGCAAATAAAAAAGCAATAAAAAAATCAGAAACTTTTGCTGGAAAAAGTATTGTGGCTGAATTGATTCATCGTCAGTCAGGGCTGAAAATACGTTGGAAGTCGATTTTAAAAAACGGATCGAACTACATTAAACAGGAATTCTCATTCTCTACCGCAGATTCATTGAGGATTGATAAAATAGGGTTAATACAATTACCCGTAAACAATAATCTCACATGCAACGGAGTTGTAGCCGGATCGCCTATAACAGGTAACGACATGTTTTTTGCGCTGGAGCATCCTATGAGTCAGTTTGATACCCTGGCTGCTAACACTTATGGCATTTCAATTAAAAGATATGTACCTCTTACCACTTCAACACTTACATTTACAGCAGTTTGCGGAGTAACAGCACCAGATCAGCTTCGACGTAGCTTTCTGTATTACCTGGAACGCGAACGCGCAGTGCCTTACCACCACCAACTTCATTATAATTCATGGTATGATATCTCATGGGTCGACCGTAAAATGGATGAAAAACAGTGTCTGGACCGTATTCAGGTTTTTGCAGATAGTCTTATTGTGAAAAGGAATGTGAAAATGGACGCTTTTTTGTTTGACGATGGATGGGATGACAATCAAACCTTGTGGAAGTTCAACAGCGGTTTCCCAAATGAATTTAAAAAATTAGCAGAAACGACCCACAAATATAATGCGAATCTTGGCGTATGGATTTCTCCGTGGGGTGGTTACGATGATGCAAAAGTTCAGCGATTACTTTATGGTCAACAACAACAACCTCCATTCGAAACCAATGACAATGGGTTTTCATTGGGTGGAACTAATTATTACAAACGTTTTTTTGAGGTAGCAAGCAGTTTTGTGACCAAACAGGGAGTTTCGATGTTTAAGTTCGACGGCGTTGGAATGGGTAATGGAACTGAAGGTGCCAATGCAGCATACGAAAAAGATATTGATGCACTGCTCAAACTCATTCCCGATTTAAGAAGCATTAAAACAGATTTATATTTTAGTCTGACGGTTGGTACATGGCCTTCTCCTTATTGGCTGTATTACGGAGACGCTATTTGGCGCAATGGCGCAGACACAGGCTTGTCCGGCGAGGGTAATCAACGTCAGCGCTGGATGAACTTCAGAGACGCAGAAACTTACAACAATATTGTAAAGCGCGGGCCGCTTTATCCTCTTAATTCGTTGATGAATCACGGAATTTGTATTGCCGACAACGGAGTCCCCGATTCTCTGGAAATGAACGATAAAGACATAGCTGATGAGATTTGGTCATACTTCGGAAATGGTTCAGCTTTACAGGAATTGTACGTAAATCCACACAAACTAAATAAAAATAACTGGGACGATATGGCTGCTGCGGCGAAATGGGCAAAAGCGAATGAAAACATCTTGTATGACACACACTGGGTGGGTGGTTCTCCCTCAGAGTCTGCCGTATATGGTTTTGCATCTTTTGTTCCCAAAAAAGGACTTTTAATGTTGCGAAATCCATCTTCTCAGAAACAACAGTTTTTGGTTAACACAGCTGTCGTTTTTGAATTTTCTCGAAATCAATCTGCTAATTATCAGTTTTTTGATGTTCGAACAGGAAATAAACTGCAAGCTGTAGCATCCGGAAGTCAATTTCAAATTGAATTGCAACCCTTCGAGGTGAAAATTCTGGAAGCTATACCACAGAAATAATATACAACTTAAAACAGGAGAAATTATGTCGCAGATAGCAGCGCAATTAAATAATTTTCATGTAAGAAACACGACACTTTCCTCTACGGAAAGAGTTGTTTCTGTAGACGCACTACGCGGATTTGATATGTTTTGGATTATTGGAGGTGAAGGAGTTATTATGGGACTCGACAAAGTTTTTCATAATAACATATCCAAATTTTTATACGACCAGATGAATCATGTGGAGTGGTTCGGTTTTCGGTTCTACGATATTATTATGCCTTTGTTTATGTTTCTGGTGGGTATTTCAATGGTTTATTCCTACCGCAAGCGTTTAGAAGGTGAACTGTCGGATAAAAAACTGTGGATGCACACCATCAAACGCATACTTATTCTATGGTTTCTGGGACTGATCGTCCAGGGAAATCTTCTGACATATGATCCGGGTCAGTGGCATTTTTACGCTAACACCCTACAGGCTATTGCAGCAGGATATCTTATCGCCACAATTCTGATACTTTACCTGCCCGTTTTACATCAAATAACTGCCACTGTGGGATTGTTGCTTTTGTATTGGGCAATTATGGCTCTGATCCCGGTAAATGGAACCACTGCAGGTGCTTACACAGCTTCGGGTAATGTTGCGCAGCTTGTCGATGCGTTTGTATTGGGTCGATTTGACGATGGATTGGATTATACCTGGATAATTTCAAGCATCAATTTTGGTGCTACCACTATGCTTGGGGTTTTTACAGGTTATATGCTTCAAAGCGGATTGTCGCAAATGAAAAAACTGAGAAACTTTGTGTTATTTGGTATTGCGCTCATTGCTTTGGCTTTGTTGATGGATTGTTTTCATCCAATTATTAAAAAATTATGGACCAGTTCATTTGTCTTGTTTTCCGGTGGAATTTGCGTTCTTCTGCTTAGTTTGTTTTACCTGTTGATAGATGTGTGGAAAATTCGCATTGGAACTAAATGGATGATCGTAATCGGCTCTAATGGCATATTTGCCTATGTGGTTTCGCATGTTTTTGGTGAGCAACTCAGAGGTATGGCAACCGTGTTTATAGGCGGATTAAAATCCTACATTGGCAACTGGGACGAGAGTCTGACCTTTGCAGGAGGCGTTTTCATTCTTTATGCTGTACTCAGATACATGCACAAAAATAAAATATTTATCAAAATCTAATCCTGAGGTTAATAACATCTCAGATAAACAGAATTTAATACTGATCGAATGACTGATTTAAAAGTAATAGCCGGAAAATTCCGGATAAATGGCGAAGCAGAAACCATTACTGCGTTTGGCGAAGGAATGATTAATTCAACTTACCGCGTAACTCTGAAGGGAGTAAATACGCAATATGTGTTGCAAAAAATTAATCATCATATTTTCAAAGATGTAGAGATGTTGCAGAATAATATTCAGCGGGTTACAGATCATATCCGCCGTAAACTCCTTGCAGTTGGTGAACAGGAAGTTCACCGCAAAACGCTTACTATCATTTCTGCTACGGATGACAAATTGTATTATTTTGATGGAGATAATTACTGGAGAATGACTTTGCTCATCCCAGGTTCAGAAACACACGAAGCAGTAACTCCTGAATATGCTTATTCTGCCGGAAGAGCTTTTGGAAATTTTCAGGCAATGTTATCAGACTTACCGGGTGAGCCATTGGGAGAAATAATTCCTGATTTTCACAACATGGAATTTCGTCTGAAGCAATTCAGAGAAGCAGTAGCTAACAATGCAGCAGGCAGTCTGTCGGAAGTTGCCGAATTGGTAAATGAAGTGGAAAAACGTGCTGACGAAATGTGCGTATGCGAACAATTATACCGCGAAGGAAAACTACCAAAACGTATCAATCATTGCGATACCAAAGTAAATAACATGTTGTTTGATAAATCGGGCGAGGTGCTTTGTGTTATCGATTTGGATACAGCTATGCCAGGTTTTGTGGTTTCCGATTTCGGCGATTTTATGCGTACAGCCGGAAATACCGGTAAAGAAGACGAGTTGGACCTGAATAATGTCAACTTCAACATGGATATTTTCAGATCGTACACAAAGGGATACCTGCAAGAAGCCAAAAAGTTCCTAACCCCCATCGAAGTAGAATTACTTCCATTTGGAGCTAAGCTGTTGACATATATGCAACTGAGTCGCTTTTTGGCCGATTATCTGAACGGTGATACCTATTACAAAATTATGAGTCCGAAACACAACCTGCAACGCTCCAGGGCGCAATTCAAACTGCTGCAAAGCATGGAAGATAATTATGCCGAGATGCTCGGGTTTATTAAAGAAATGATGTAAGATAAAGTGTAATTGTTATTTGGTAAAGCTCACACCAACTTACACCAAACCGAAAGCATCATCAGGTTTACCTGATGATTGCTAAGGTGCGAAGGAGGAATACTTGATGTCAAACAATAAATTAAAACAAATAATCAAATCCGAATTCAGTTGTGTATGCAAGTTGAATTCATTATATATTAACATGAAACGCTTCATAAACAGAATAGTATCTACGACGTTGACTCTTCTTGCAGCCACAGCAATTACCATTTCGCTTACTTCCTGTGACACTGTCGATGAGCCCAAACCCGTTGACCCCAAACCGGAAGAGGTCATCGCAAAGCCTCTTAAAACCGAATATGCGACAGTTCCGGTACATAATAATTGGGTGTTTGAGAAGGTGCAGCCCACTCTCAGGATGACTTTTAAAAATCCTGAAGATACGATTCGTCAAGCTCTGGTACAATGGATTGTAACCACCGACACTAAAACTGCTGTCCTCACAAAGGATACTACACTGAAAGTACCGGCCGGCACATCAGAAATTGTGATGCCACTCGCTATCAACAACCCGGGTATATACAAAGTGTACGCAAGGATGAACGGCATCACTATTCGTGCCTTTAACATCGCTGTTGATCCGACGCTGATTGTCAGTCCTACCGACAAGCAGTCCGACTTTGATCAGTTTTGGGCTAACACCAAAGCTGAGTTGGCCAAGATTGATCCACAGTTTAAGCTTACCGAAATTCCGGATAAGTCAACACCTGCCCGAAAGGTTTACTTGCTCGAATTCCGCTCGTTGAAAGACAAGGGCGATACTGCTGCCATAGCTCGCGCTTATTGGTGCGAACCTACGGATGGAAAGGCTCACCGCGTAACAATTCACTATCAGGGCTACGACTCAGGCGGATACAAACCCTATTGTCCGGGCGGCAACGACAACCCGAACGAGTGCGACCTGATTTTGTCAACACGTGGCCAGTTGATCAACAACCGGGCTCCGTATATCAACAACTACGGCGACTGGTTCGGCTACGGCTTCACAAGTAAAGAGACATGGTATTACCGTGGCGCCTTCTGCGACGCTATCCGCGCTCTTGACTTTGTCTTCACACGGGCGGCAGTCGATACTTTGAATGTGTTTGCAGAAGGCTCAAGCCAGGGGGGAGCACTATCTTATGCTGCTGCAGCACTTGGCAACCATAAGTTTAACGCCATAGCTCCGTGTGTTCCTTTCCTGGGCGATTACCCGGACTACTTCAAGATAGTATCATGGCCGGCCAATACTGCTAAGGATGCCCAGAAAGCCAACGGTTGGACTGATGAGCAACTCTATAAGATGCTTAGCTACTTCGATACAAAGAATCTGGCTACAATGGTTACCTGTCCTGTGATTGAGACAATTGGCTTGCAGGATGGCACCTGCCCGCCACATACTAATCTCGCTCCGTACAACAACTTGCCCGCTGCTGTAGTCAAGAAGATTAGCTACCATGCTGAAATGCAACACGCTATTCCGAGCAATTGGACGAGTACCTATATCGCTTTCTTCAATCAGTTTGTAGCTAAATAGTTCACCAGGAGAGACGAACTATTTGCAGATAAAGGTGCAGACGAGATGTAGCTGAACGAACAAATATACCGCAAATTATACTGCGTTGTTAGAATATATTGACAAACAAATGATAAGATAAAATATTGATAAACTAAAATTATAGAACTATAATGGAAAAGAATAAAAACACACTGGTTATACCACTGCTCATAGTTGGCGTACTGTTTTTTGTAATTGGTTTTGGAGTTGGAATAAGTGGATTTCTGACCCCGTTTCTGAAAGATGCGTTACACCTTACGGTTACGCAATCCTATCTTGTTACTGCGGCCATTTTCTCTGCATTTGTAGTTTTCGGGACACCGGCAGGATGGGTTATAAAAAAAATCGGATACAAACTTAGCATCGTATTCTCGTTGCTGATAATGGCGTTAGGAATGATACTTTTTGTACCTTCGGCCAATACCGGAAGTTTTCCTGTATTTCTGGCAGCATTATTTGTTGGCGGCATCGGGAATACCTTGCTTCAAGCTGCGGTTAATCCATATGTTACCATCGTAGGACCACATGAAAGTGCAGCAATGCGTATGTGCCTAATGGGAATAATGAATAAATTAGCCTGGTGGCTAGGACCCGTTTTTCTGGGGTTGTTTCTGGATTTGAAAAATGTACAATTAAGTCAGGTATCTTTACCGTTTTATATTGTAACCGGCATTTTGTTATTGCTGGCAGTTTTTATCAAATTTTCTCCGCTTCCCGAGGTTAAGGCAGAAGGAGAAGATGAAGATGTTGTTGAATCCAAGTCGGATTCTTATGCTGTAGGAAAAACAAGCATTTTTCAAATGCCTCATTTACTTTTGGGAGCTTTGGCTCTGTTTTTCTATGTTGGCGTTGAAACACTTCCAATGGCCTCTATTATTGGTTTTGCAAAAGCAGTTTTCGGTGAAAATGTAGCAAACCCCGAAGGTTATGCCAAATACGTGCCTATAGGTATGTTTGTTGGGTATGTATTCGGAGTAGTTATGATTCCACGAATAATATCGCAAACAAAAGCACTTCAATTATTCACCCTGATAGGGCTGGTAGCCTCTTTTTGCGTTATTTTACTTCCCGGCGAGATGGCTATATTTGGTTTAATTGCCATTGGTTTTGCAAATTCCATTATGTGGGGAGCTATTTGGCCTTTGGCCATTGTTGATCTGGGAAGATTTACGAAAACCGGATCTTCACTTTTGGTTATGGGTATAGTGGGAGGAGCTATTATACCATTGATATTTGGTTTGTTACTTGATTTTTTCAAAACAACTGAATTACCTTCTGTTGCTGATTACCAAAATTCTTTCTGGATTTTAATTCCTGCTTATCTTTTTATTCTGTTTTTTGGAACAATTGGTTATAAGATCAGGACAAAGTAATTTTTTCAATTTTTAGATATACATTGTAATTAAAGTAAATATGCGTTTAATTATTCAACCCGATTACGCAGGAATATCTTCCTGGGTAGCTGATTTTATTGCCGAAAAAATAAATCAGTTTCAACCGACATCAGACCGTCCCTTCGTGTTAGGTTTACCAACAGGATCAACGCCATTAGGTGTTTATAAAAATTTGATTGAACTATACAAAGCGGAGCAAGTTTCATTCCGTCACGTGGTTACATTTAATATGGATGAATATGTGGAAATTCCCCAAAATCATTCACAGAGTTACTACAGCTTTATGTGGGATAATTTTTTTACCCACATCGACATATTACCTGAAAATGCCAATATTCTGAATGGTAATGCGCCTGATTTAACGGCTGAGTGTGAAGCATACGAAGCCCGAATAAAAGCACAGGGTGGTATACATTTATTTTTGGGGGGCATTGGTGCCGATGGGCATATAGCTTTCAACGAGCCAGGCTCCTCACTTGGATCGCGTACACGCATCAAAACACTCACACAGGATACCATTATTGCTAATTCCCGCTTTTTCAATAACGATGTAAATCAGGTTCCAAAAACTGCACTTACTGTGGGTGTGGCAACTGTTATGGATGCCAAAGAGGTGCTTATTATTGTGAACGGACATAACAAGGCCCGAGCACTGCAACAGGCAGTAGAGGGCTCGGTAAACCAGATGTGGACCATCACTGCACTGCAACTTCATCCTAAAGGTATTATTGTATGCGACGAGGCTGCAACCGAAGAATTAAAAGTTGGTACATACCGCTATTTTAAAGAAATTGAGAAGTAATATATCAATAATTTAATATGCCATTGTGCCAATAATTAAAACATCATTGGTATATTAGCATATTAACATATTAACACATCAAAATTATGATTTACGATTTAAGTTCAAATATTTCGCTCGAACGCACTCCCGAACGTTACTTTCGCCCGACGGATGTCATCGAAAGTTTACGTCAAACACGAAAAGAAAAAATACAAACTGAAATTTTCGCTACCGAAACAGAAGGTGCTCAGTCCATTGCTCAATCCATTGCCACACTTATCCGCGAAAAAGGATTGAATCAACAGAAATGCATTCTCGGACTTCCGGGAGGTTTTTCACCTCTTAGCGTGTACGATGAGTTGGTTAAGCTACATCAAAACGAAGGATTGAGTTTTGCAAACGTGGTTGTGTTTAATGTTACCGAATTTTTTCCTGTTCACGATGCTCCGCAACATTCTAATGCAGCTTTACTTCGCACTCATTTGCTTGATAAAGTAAATATTCCAACTGAAAATTTCTATACCCCTGACAGTTCTGTCAACCGAACTAATGTGATTGATTTTTGCCGGAATTACGAGCGAAAAATTGAAGAACTGGGCGGATTGGATCTTGTGCTGGTTAGCGTAGGCAGAGTGGGAAATATTGCCTACAACGAACCCGGTTCGCAGGCAAGTACACTTACCCGTCTGATGTTACTCGACAACGAATCGCAGCGCGACCTCAAACGGTTTTATAATTCCAGCTCCGAAGTGCCGGCAAGTGCCATTACTATGGGTATGGTAACCCTGCTCAATGCTCGCCAACTTATTTTACCGGCATGGGGCGAAAACAAAGCGGGCATTTTAAAAGACATTATCGAAGGAAAAATCGACGACAATGTGCCGGCTTCGTTTATTCAGCATCACAAAAATGCCAAAGTGGTTATCGATCTCAATGCAGCTCAACAGCTCACACGTATCAGTCATCCCTGGTTAGTGAGCTCCTGTATCTGGACAGATAAACT
>JAYFRI010000291.1:0-5583 GCA_034926015.1 Paludibacter sp.
AGTTTTCCGGACAAATTAATTACTTTTGCACCGCATTTATCAAAAAAACGAAGGTGAACGCTGTTCTGAAAAGAGCGTTCACTTTTTTTGTAATACTGAAATAAAAAGTATATGTCAACAGAACAAGTAAAAAAAGGCCATCCCAAAGGCCTTTATTTTGTATTTACAACGGCTATGTCCGAGCGCATAAGCTATTATGGCATGCGCGCCATCTTTACACTTTATCTTATCAAAGCCCTTTTAATGGACAAGGAATTAGCCTCGTCTATTTATGGCAACTACACCGGCTTGGTTTACCTTACGCCATTGATTGGTGGTTATGTTGCCGACCGTTATTGGGGAATGCGTCGTTCCATACTTTGGGGCGCCATATTGATGTTGGCAGGCCAGATGTTTATGTTTTTCAGCGCACTCTACTATCAGAACAGCGAATTAGCTCACTGGCTGATGTACATTGGATTGGCTTCGCTTATTTTTGGAAACGGATTTTTTAAACCCAATATCACCACCATGGTGGGTAGCCTGTACGAACCGGGCGACAAAAGACTCGATGCGGCCTACACAATTTTTTACATGGGCGTCAATGTAGGGGCATTTATTGCGCCATTACTTGCAGGTTATTTAGGCGACACAGGCAATCCCGCGGATTTCAAATGGGGATTTTTGGCTGCAGCTGTGGGTATGTTCCTGAGTTTGATTCTTTTTATTGGCTGGAAAAACAAATTTTTGATTGGCCCTAACGGCGAACAACTGGGGCTTGTAGCTGCCAGCAAAGTGGAAAGCAATAAATCGGAGAAAGACAAAGCGCCTGCCAAAAGCTCATCGCAAAACATTAAGGAGTTTATTATATGGGCTTTCGGACTGGTAGCATTGTTCAGCCTTTTTCATTTTGCTTTCGAATTCGATTTGATCGGAGCATTTATTTTCTCGCTTTGTATTATCATTCCGGCTTATGTTATCACCGATCGTTCGCTCACTAAAATAGAAAAACAGCGCATTGCAGTTATTTACATGATTGCTTTTTTCGTCATTTTCTTCTGGGCAGCCTTCGAACAGGCCGGCGCCTCGCTCACTTATTTTGCCGATGAACAAACCAACAGAGATATTTTTGGATGGACCATGCCTGCCAGTTATTTCCAATCGTTCAATCCTGTTTTTGTAGTTGTATTTGCCCCGCTTATGTCATGGTTATGGTTGAAACTGGGTTCGAAAAATATGGAACCTGCATCGCCCACCAAACAAGCCATGGGATTATTTCTGCTTTCGGTTGGTTACCTTGTGATTGCTTTAGGCGTGCATGGTGTTGAGCCGGGCGTAAAAGTAAGTATAATGTGGCTCACCGGTTTATATTTTATTCATTCCATGGGTGAACTTATGCTTTCGCCTATCGGTCTTTCGATGGTCAACAAGCTGGCACCCATTCGTTTTGCCTCATTACTTATGGGTATTTGGTATTTATCCATGGCCACAGCCAATAAGTTTGCCGGAATGCTGAGTGGTTTATATCCCGAAGCCGGTAAGTCAAAGTCGTTTATTGGGTTCGAAATAGCAACCATGTACGACTTCTTTATGCTTTTTGTAATTATTTCGGGAGTAGCAGCTGTAATTCTGTTCGGTTTGTCGAAATGGCTGCAAAAATTAATGCATGGGGTAAGGTAGTACTGTTTCGGGTTTCGAATTGTTGGCTGTTGAAGATTTGAGAGTTTGTCCCGAAAACTTTCGGGATTGAAGAGTTGGTAAAGTTTTGATTTTCTTCCCCTTTGCCTTTGCCTTTGCCTTTCTTCGACTGTGCCTGTGCCTGAATTTCTTACTGCTTTACCAAAGGCACAGGGCATTGAACCTACTAAAAAAAATCCTCTGAAAACAATTGGTTTTCAGAGGATTTTTTATGTGGATTATCGTTATTGTTCAAAAAACAAACCTTATTGCTCGTCAAGAATTCTCTTTTTCTGTTTTTCAAACTCCTCCTGATTAATCAACTTTTCGTCGAACATCTGTTTAAGTTCTTTAAGTCTTTCTATTTTAGATGTATTACTTTGAATTGCAGGCAATTTTGCACTTGGGTTTATACTCATCGGAACTAACTCATAATTGTGTTTAGCCTTGTAATCCATGGTCCATAACCAGAAAGGCCAAACAAAGCAGCCGCCAATAAAAGTACCCACATTGAATTCCTCGGACCTGCGGAAAGAGGTGTAGATAGGCTCATACCCTTCGAGAGTAAGATCGAGAGTCACTAAACTACCAACGATTTTGGTGTCGGTATACAAATATGGAGTTACGCCAACCGCTTCGCCGTTAATTACGACTTTGGCGCCACTGGGAGTGCTGTTGATCATTGTAGAACTGGCACAACCGGCGAATAATAAAGTTGCTGCAAGCAACACTACAGCAGATTTAAGCAGAAAAGATGTTTTCATATCTGAAATTTTTTAGTTGAAAATATTAAAAATAATTGATTCAATATTTAACAAATATAGTGCAGAATTCAGATAAAAGAAACAAAATAAATTAAGTTTGAAGAAAATTACTCGATTTTCACAAACTTATTTTCGTTCTTCTGGTAATTAAACACCTCTCCAGTGCCAATAATGTAATACCACCCTAAAATATTTAATTCACCCTTGTTGTACTTCTCGCGAATGTACGGATAGCTAAGCAAATGGTTCATTTGTTCCACAATGTTGAGCTGCTCTGTCATCCATTCGCGTACAGCCGGATCGGCAATTTTCAGCTTCAACATCTTGCTTCTGACATTCTTTGCCAGCTCGAGCCATTTACGGGTGTGAGGTATTTCAGCTCCCCTGGCTTCGTCCATGTAAAGCGCATTGCAACCACCACAGTTGGAGTGCCCGCAAATAAGAATGGTAGAAACATTGAGGATCTTTACTGAATACTCAATCGCCGAAGTGGTGGCCAAAAATTCGTCGGAGGTACGATAAGGCGGTACTAAATTAGCAATGTTCCGGATCACAAAAAGCTCACCAGGTAATGTCTTGGTAATCAGATTCGGTACAATACGTGAATCGGAACAACCTATAAAAAGCGTGTGCGGCTCCTGACTGCGACCTATTTTTTCGAATAATGTTTTGTTCTCAAGAAAATCATTGGCATTAAATTCTTTAACCCCATCGAAAAGTGAATCCATATAAACTGCGTTTGATAATTAGTTTTCAAACGTGATTTTTGTATAAATTGTTTTCTGAGTATGCCATTATATTTGCTTCGACTGAAGCTCAATCACTTCAAGGTTTTGAATCTTCTTACCATCAATTTCGAACCTTACAAGTGTTTGCACTTTATGAAAACCATATTTGCCGGCAGCTCCGGGATTGATGTGCAGGAGGTCGAGATTTTTATCGTATTTCACTTTCAGAATGTGTGAATGTCCGCACACAAACAGCTTCGGTGATTGCTGAAAAATCGCAGGACGAACCAATGCATCATATTTACCGGGATAGCCTCCAATGTGCGTGAGCCACACCTTTACTCCCTCGCACAGAAACTTATTGTGCTGAGGAAACAAGGTCCGTATTTCATATCCATCAATATTCCCCCATACAGCGCGTAAAGGTTTAAAATTCTGCAATTTATTTACCACTTCAAGCGAGCCAATATCGCCGGCATGCCACACTTCATCGCAAGTGGAAAAATGTTCGAAGATCCGCTCATCGAGCATCCCGTGAGTGTCCGAGAGTAATCCGATTTTAATCATTTTTGATTGTGTTTAGAAAAGAAGGAATAGCAAAATTACGCAAAATGTTTGCATTAAACAACGAAAAATAAAAACATAAAAAAAACAATTTAATTTACTTTTTTAATATTTCATAAAAGTATGTTATTGTGATAAATTAAATGCTAAATTTGCGATTCGTTAGATAAAAAGCAAAAATAAAATCAAATGAATACAAAACTCCAGGAACTTACAGACAAAATCTATCTCGAAGGAGTAGAAAAAGGTAATACAGAAGCACAGGCAATTATTAACAAAGCCGAAATTCAGGCAGCTGACATTATAGCCAAAGCAAAAGCCGAAGCGGCTCAGATAGTTACGATAGCCGAGTCAAAATCGGCTGAACTTTCGAAAAACACAAAATCGGAATTGAAATTATTTGCCCAGCAATCTGTAAATGCACTAAAAACTGAAGTTGTTGATTTAATTTGCGGAAGTATTGTATCCGAATCTGTAAAAGCAGCAACTGCCGACAAGGAATTTATGCAAAAAACAATACTTGCTTTGGTACAGGAATGGGGTAAAAATCAGGCTTTAGTGATAGAAACAAAAGATGCAGAAACTTTGACCGCTTACTTCATGTCTAATGCAAAAGACTTGTTGAACAAAGGTTTAAAAATCAAAGAAGCCAATGGAATAAAAAGCGACTTCAGTATTGCTCCCGAGAAAGAAGGATATAAAATTACCTTTGGAGATGATGAATTTATAGCCTATTTCAAAGAATTCCTACGGCCAAAATTAGTAGAAATGTTGTTTTGATCAGAAAGTAATGATCGTTCCGAAACTTTCAACCCAAGAACCACAAACATTTCAACAATGAACTACTATTGCCTTATTGCGGGATTGCCCGACATACAAGCAGATGACACTAAAGCACTAACTCCGTTGGCCGACCTGAAAAAGGAACTTTCGGAGCAACTTTCGGATATGGACCGCGACCTGCTCAATTTACTTTTTGCAGCATACGACAACCGAAATCTGCTCACCTGGCTTTCCGACAAAGAAGCTACGCTTCATCCGGCTGGCAATCTCACTGCCGACGACTGGGCTGAACTTGTGGCATTGATGCGCGAATTCGAACAGCCTAAGGATGCGCGATTACTTCCGTATATCCATACTTTCTACAGCACTTACAACGATGAAAGCCGCTCAGGTAGTAGTATTTCCAACGAAGATTATCTGGCCGGACTATACTACGAATTCGCCATGAAAAGTTCAAATCGTTTTCTTCAGAAATGGTTCGAATTCAATCTCAACATCAACAACTTACTCACTGCCATAGCTTGCCGAAAACACGATTTCGATCCGAAAGCAATGATTATCGGGCAAAACGAAATTTCAAACACAATCCGTCAGAGCAATGCCCGCGACTTTGGTTTGAGTGGAATGTTCGATCAGCTGGAAGTGCTAATGCGAATTGCCGAAGAAACCGATTTGCTCGAACGCGAAAAGAAAATTGATGCTTTGAAATGGGAATGGCTCGACGAAAATACATTCTTTCATTATTTTGGTGTGGAAAAAGTACTTGCTTTTGTATTAAAAGTGGAAATGCTTGAACGCTGGCGAATGCTGTCGGTTGAGAAAGGAGCGCAAATTTTCCGCGAACTGCTTGCCGGAATGAAACAAGGCGTAAAGTTCGACAACATTAATTCAGAACAATGAACACCGGCAATAAATTCATGCTTAAACTCAGAATTTCCCTATCGTTAACCCGAAGGTTTTTTTAAAGAGTAATTATAAAAAAAACAAAATACAGTCATAACTAATCTGCATTTAGCAAATTATATTATTGGCACATTACAATATTATGTCAACAAAAGGAAAAGTAAAAGGGATTATTTCGAACCTTG
>JAYFRI010000199.1:0-6595 GCA_034926015.1 Paludibacter sp.
AAAGCCACGAAACAAAACAGTCCCTAAAATTCCGGCCATTAATGTAAATAACGAAACAATTACAGTGTTTGTGTCGAGTGAAAATTCCTGTCCGGCTCCTGATGCCGTTGGAACAAGACCTGCTTGTTGAACAGCAACAGGAGCAAGTTCCAGCCCTATGATAGCCACAACGGCACCCATAACAGCCGGTGGCATTACAACATCAATCCATTTGATTCCCCATTTCAGAACCACAAAAGAAATGATGATAAAGAAAAGTCCGAAGAAAATAAAACCTGATTGTGCGTGTGAAAAACCACCATAGCTTGTGGAAATTAAAATGACTGGTGCAATAAATGCAAAACTTGAACCAAGATAGGCCGGTATGCCACCTTTGGTGACAAGTGAATAAATAATTGTGCCTATACCATTCATCAATAGTGCGATGGCCGGATCGATACCTAATAAAATCGGAACCAGTATAGTGGCTCCGAACATAGCCGTCAGGTGCTGTAAGCTGAGCGGCAAACTTTGTAACAAGGGTAGCTTTTCGTGAATACCAATGGTGCGTTTTTTCATGAAATTAATTTATTTATAGAGTTTTAGTACTTGCGACAATATAAAGCTAAACCCGGGAAAACAGGTGAAGGCACACAAACAGGTATTACATGATTAATTTGTTTTCAAGCTCCGAAATGATCAATTCACGCTCGAAAGAGAAGGTTTTATCTTTCTCATTTAGTAGGTTGTACAAAAGTAATGCTTTTTCGTTAAATATCCGTGCATTTTCGATATTGTTTTTTTGTTCAAAACAAGCCGCAGTTTCTTTTGTAATTATAGCGAGTGCCTCTATGTAGGCTGATGTGTAGTTTTCTTTTTTTATTATTCTGATAAACTCATCCGAAGGCGTTTTTTTGATATCTTCAAGATGAATAGAAAGTAGTTCTTTGTAAGTTTCGTCGGCAAGTTTCAATGCATCTTCGGGGAATCCTTTGTCGCGAAGCCCGAGCATGGCTGCAATTACACGGCTCAGTTTTTCGAGATATTTGAGGAGATAATCTTCTTTGGGCATCGTAGTTGGTGTCTTGTAAATTGCATACAAAGATAAATAAATTTACTGTTTCTATATTTCTGGTTTTAGAAAAATAGGTAGGCACTTGCTTAAAAAAATCAATTTTAGATAAAAACGATGATTTGAATGGAATGCAAAGGTCAGATCTTAAAATTTGGGAGATGATAGATAGGTTAAAATCAGCACGTTTTATATTGAAATCGTTCATCTTTTAGGGTTTTTAATTAATGAGATATAGCAGATTTATTGTTGTTCTTTTTGTTCATTATTATTTAAGTTGGGTTGTTCCAATTTCCCTCATCTTGATTTATCTTTGCAAAAAAAACACATGTTCGGAACACATATTGGTGAGATTGCGGGGATTCTGGTGTCGGTTTGTTGGACCATGAGCGCATTGTTCTTCGAAAAGGCAGGTTATAAAATCGGATCATTATCGGTCAATTTTATTCGTTTATTTTTGGCGATAGTTTTTTTGGGTATCACTACCTTGTTTACGCGTGGAATGATTTTTCCGGCTGATGCTACTGCATACCAATGGTTTTGGTTAGGTTTGTCGGGGGTTGTGGGTTTTTTTATCGGTGATTTATTGTTGTTTCAATCCTATATGGTAATAGGCTCCCGAACGGCTGCGCTGATTATGAGCCTGGCGCCTATGTTAACTGCTGTGATAGGTTGGTTTTTTCTGGACGAAACTTTGAGTGCGCTGAACATTCTTGCAATTGTTATCAGTATGGCTGGTATTGTCATTGCAATATCGAACCGACAGATGAAGCTTAACATTCCATTCAAAGGTTTTTTGTTAGCTTTTGGAGGGGCGCTTGGTCAGGCTGTTGGTTTGATATTAAGTAAAAAAGGCATGGGCAGTTACGACCCGATTGCTGCTACTCAGATACGCGCAATATTTGGGTTGATGAGTTTTGGTGTTATGATAAGTGTGATCGGCCGTTGGCACAGCATAGGTGCGGCTACGAAAAACAAAAGTGGTATGAAAGCGGTTGCTGTAGGTTCCTTTTTCGGTCCTTTCATAGGAGTGGCATTGTCGTTGTTTGCCATTCAGCAAACCAAAACCGGCATAGCGTCCACTTTGATGGCTTTAGTACCGGTTTTTATTATTTGGCCATCAGCAATTATGTTCGATGAAAAAATAAAGCCTCAGCAAATTATAGGAGCTGCGATAAGTATCATTGGAGTCAGCTTATTTTTTATGTAAAAAAGTTTTTAGAGAATAGAAACAGGAATTCAAAAAAAATGTACTTTTGTACGCGCTTATAAAGATACGGAAAGTTGCCAGAGTGGTCGATCGGGTCGGTCTCGAAAACCGATGTACTCGCAAGGGTACCCAGGGTTCGAATCCCTGACTTTCCGCAAAAAAAGGAGAAAATCAATTGTTGATTTTCTCCTTTTTTGTCGTAGTAGCCTTGATAATATTGTTTTGTCAATTATTTTGATGCTTATGACTATTGGGCGTTTAGTTGAGTAGTTGAGGCTTCCATGACTGAAGCAATAGCAGATATTGAGCCTTTTCATGTATTTCCTTTCGGATATAGGTAATCTGTCTTTCTATTTTTTCCTGTTGGGATTTTATCCAGGCGTTGTCTTGCAATTTTTCGCGATAATTGAATGGAAAAGATTTATTCAGTTTGTTGATTTTCGATTGCAACAGTTTATTCATTTCAGTAACTTGTTGCACGTATACTTTTATGTTTGCGTAGTTGTCGCGAGCCTCCGGATACAGCTCTTTTACATGCGATATCAATGCATCTAAAGTGTGAAGATCGTACATGTCATAGGCTGCCTGCACGCTTATAAATATTTCTTTTTCTGTATTGGTTTGATTGGGGTTGAGATCGGGATGAAGCCGCTCTATAAGCCATTTGTAGTCGTTTTTAAGTTGCTCGGCGTCGGCGTTGCTTAAAAGGCCGGATTTTAAATAAGCTTTGGCGTTGGCAATATTGGCAGTGTCTTTCTCAATTTTAATTTGCCATTCGGCAAATTGTTTTTCAATGTTGGTGTCTATCTCTTTCCAGTTGGGTAGCTCGTTTTTGTTAAAAAATACCTGAGCCAGTTGTATTTTTTGTTTGATGATGGCCAACTCGCACTCCGAACTAAACAAACGGTATTGATCGTTGCCTATGCTTGTAAGGTAAATAGAGCGAAGTAAAACTTCTTCGTACATTAGCATACGGTTTTTCAATTCGAACAATTCGGCATATTCTTTTTTGAGAATTTCGGCCTGCTCGTGGAAATTTTTATTTTCAATTGTTTGGTCCGCCATAATGCAATTTTTTAAAAGACAGATATTTCTTATTTAGGTTAATTCAAAGGGTATCGTATGATTTTTTCGACAAAAGAACTTGCGATTTCATAGATTTTATTTTTGTCAACTGCTAAAAGTGGTTTTACAGTATAGATCAAAAACCGATGAAGTTCAGGCAATGTACTTTTTTTGTGTGTATCTCCCTTTCCGCACCAAATATACAAAAAAAAATATAATATACGAATTGATTTCAAATGGTTTGTGATAGTTTTTTGCCAAATTATTGTTTTACGCAGCAAGGTTGAGAAATATTGCATCTGATTGTTTAGCCTGATAATAAAAAATGATGATAAGTTGAAATGCCTGAAACAAAAACAGCAGATAAGTATAGCGAACTTATCTGCTGTTTGCATATTGGAGAATGATTTTTATGAAAATAGTTTTTCAATTCTATCGGCATAATGAGCTTCAAGTACCTTGCGTTTTATTTTGAGCGTAGGAGAGAGGAAACCAGCAGGCTGAGTCCATTCCTCTGGAACTATCTGATAGCGTTTTACCTGCTCAAAGTCACCAAAAAACTGGTTATACTTTTTTACTTCTTCCTGAAAGCGTTTTATAACAACCGGATTCTCAATCATTTCGGCATTTGATGCATGAGGAATTTTATGAATTGCACACCATGACTTTAAATAAACAAAGTCGGGAGAGATAAGGGCTGCTGCAAATTGTTTGTTTTCGCCCAACACAATCATATTTTCGATCAGCGGCGATTCTGTGAATTTCGACTCGATAGCCTGCGGATTCACATATTTGCCAAACGAAGTTTTGAATATGTTTTTTAACCTTCCGGTAATAATGAGTTGCTTCTCAGGAGTGAATTTTCCGGTATCTCCTGTGTGAAGCCAGCCATCTGCATCGATCACCTGCTTTGTAAGTTCGGGGTCTTTGTAGTATCCCATCATAACATTATGGCCTCGGCACATAATCTCGTCATTTTCTCCAAGCTTTATTTCGATGCCGGGAAGAGCAGGTCCTACTGTTCCGAATTTACGACCATTTTTACCGCGTTGGCTAACAGCCATTACGGGCGATGTTTCACTGAGTCCATATCCTTCGAAAACAGGCATGCCAATAGCAGAGAAAAACGAAGCGATATGAGGCTGTATGGCCGATCCGCCCGATACAACGATGTCGAAGTTGCCACCAATGGCTTCGCGCCATTTGGAGTAAATAAGTTTATCTGCTAGTTTGAATTTGGTTTTGTACCAGCTGCTGAGCCCTTCGAGTTGGTATTTGGTCGCAAGGTTGAAAGCCCAATAGTAAAGTGTGCGTTTAAAGAAAGGAAGTTTCTTGCCCGAAAGGTATAATTTGTCGTATATTTTTTCGAGCAGTCGGGGCACGCAGGTCATCATTGTGGGATTTATTTCCTTGATGTTTTCAGCTATTGTTCCGAGGCTTTCGGCGTAATATACCGACATGCCTAAATACTGGTAAAGGTACACCAGTACGCGCTCATAGGCATGACAAAGCGGTAGAAAACTCAGGGCCTTGTTGCTCCATTTGGCAGGAGTCATTTCAAGGTTTTTGAGTTGATTCACAATGTTGTTGTGTGAAAGCATTACTCCCTTCTGAACCCCGGTAGTACCCGAAGTGTAGATGATGGTAGCCATATCTTCGGGTTTAATTTTTTCCTTTATGTCTTTGAGTCGTTCTGGAGCCGGGTTTTGTTTTCCCAGTTCAATCAGCATATCAAGGTACTTATATTCGGAGTCTAAATCGTCGAAAGTGTAAATTTCTTCCATCGTTTTCAATTCCGGCAATATGGGCTTAAGTTTGTTCCGCAGTTCTTTGCCTTCGATGAAAATCATTTTCATTTCGGCGTGATTCAGGATGTATTTGTAATCTTCCTGACTGATGGTGGGGTAAATAGGGATCGATATGGCGCCGATTTGCATAATTGCAAAGTCGATCATGTTCCATTCCGGTCTGTTTCCGCTTACAATTCCTACTTTATCTCCCGGTTGTATTCCGGCTTTAAGCATTCCATAACTTATGTTTTTTGTTTGCTCAACATATTCCTGTATACTAAACTTTCTCCACTGTCCGTTGCGTTTTGCAGCCAAAGCAACTTCCTGTGCCGGGTACTTTTCCAGGTAATTATCCAGCAAATCGAAAATGCGTGTAACTTCCATTATTTTCTTGTTTTTATGGTATTAAATACGGGTTACAAATATAAATAATATTATTGGAAAACTATTGTTCTGTTTTTATAGGCCAGTATTTTGCGGTCGATGTGCTTTTCGACGGCATGTGAGAGGACAATTTTTTCAAGATCACGTCCTTTTTTAACGAGCTCGTCTACAGTATCTTTGTGCGAAATATGGGTGACATCCTGCTCGATGATTGGTCCTGCGTCAAGTTCGGTGGTGACATAATGACTTGTGGCGCCAATAATTTTCACGCCTCTTTCGTGTGCTGCATGATAAGGTCTGGCGCCAGCAAATGCAGGAAGAAAAGAGTGGTGAATATTGATAATCTTGTCGGGATAATGATTGATGAAGTCGGGGGATAGAATTTGCATGTACCTGGCAAGAACGCAGAAAGTAATCCTGTGTTTCCTGAGCAGTTCGAGTTGCTGTTTTTCCTGTTCTGACTTATTTTCTTTATTTACAGGAATGTAGTGAAATTCTATGTCGAAGCGTTTGGCCACGGCTTCCATATCGGGATGATTGCTTATGATCAGTGGAATCTCAACGCGCCATTCGCCGGCAGCATAACGAGCAAGTAAATCGTAAAGGCAATGTGACATTTTGGAAACGAAAATGGCCATGCGTGGTTTTACATCAGTAAAGTAAAGTCTGAAGTTCATCTCGAAGCGAACGGCTAATAATGTCTGAAAATATTCTTCAATTTTATCTTTTGGAATCTGAAAGGTGGTGAGGTCCCATTCTACTCTCATAAAAAAAACTTTTTCTTCGCGGTTTACATATTGATCGAGGTAGAGTATGTTTCCTTTGTGCTGATTGATAAATTCGGTTACTGCAGCAAGTATTCCCGGTTTGTCGGGGCAGTGAATTAATAGTACGGCTGTGTTGTCATTTTCTTTCATGCAATTTCAATTTTTCAAAATTTGAACTGCAAAGATAACATTTTAATCTGAGACCTGTATTTTTGTTTTCAGGTTGATTATTTTTGTGGGATATTTGTAAAGACAGCCACATTTTACGGGGGCGGAGGAAGGAAGAAGGCAGAAAAAAACTTTAAAAAAAAAGTGATTTTTTTTTGCG
>JAYFRI010000104.1:0-3642 GCA_034926015.1 Paludibacter sp.
AAAACAGTGGTGCTCTGCACCGACATTTTCAGCGAATTTATGGAAATGAACCATCTGTATCCCAAAGCTTTGTCGGATATAGATGACGACCAGATACTTCAGTACTTTTTAAAAGCCCGTCTTCCTCAGCGATTGATTGCCGATTTATACGCGTTTTTGGGCGCCATTTCGTCGCCCATTGCTGTGCGTTCATCCAGTCTGCTCGAGGATTCGCACTACCAGCCTTTTGCCGGAATTTACTCCACCTACATGGTGCCGCAGAACACCGAAAGCAAAACGCATATGCTCGTCATGATTACCGAGGCCATCAAAGCGGTGTATGCTTCTGTTTTTTTTCGCGACAGCAAAGCTTATATGACAGCCACAAAAAATGTGATCGACGAAGAAAAAATGGCCATTGTACTACAGGAAATCTGTGGAAATCATTACGGCACGAGGTATTACCCTTCGTTCTCGGGAGTGGCGCGATCGCTCAACTACTATCCCATAGGCCCCGAACAGCCCGAAGATGGTATTGCCAACATAGCCCTTGGCCTTGGCAAATACATAGTGGATGGAGGCGTTACGCTTCGTTTTTCGCCTTCGTATCCGAACAATGTGTTGCAGACCAGCACGCTCGAATTTTCGTTGCGCGAAACCCAGACCTACTTTAATGCACTCGATTTATCGAAAATCAGCTTTGTGCCACAGGTAGACGATGGCTTTAATCTTGTGAAAGTAAGAGTGCAGGATGCAATGGCCGATGGTACATTGCGCTACATAGCCTCTACTTTCGACGTTCAAAACGAAATTATTCAGGATGGACTTTACGAGGGACGTAAAGTGATCACTTTTGCGAATATCCTGAAACATGACGTTTATCCGCTGGCCGATATTCTGAAAGAAGTACTGCACATTGCTCAGAATGAAATGGGCAGACCGATAGAAATTGAATTTGCGGTGAACCTTGATTATTCCGAAAAGAAACAACATACTTTCTACTTGCTGCAAATAAGACCGATTGTGGATAGCAAGGAAATGGTTCACGAGGACATTGGTGCCATTGAAAGCAACAACACAATTATCAGCAGTAAAAGCGCATTGGGACATGGCATTACAAACGATTTATTCGATGTGGTGTACGTACGCACCGAAGCTTTCAATGCTTCAAAAAATCAATTTATTGCTTATGATCTTGAGAAAATAAACAAACGATTGGTAGCCGAAAACCGGCCCTATGTATTGATCGGTCCCGGGCGTTGGGGCTCAAGCGACCACTGGTTGGGCATACCGGTAAAGTGGCCACAAATAAGCAATGCAAGGGTAATTGTAGAATCGGGACTGGAGCAATACCGGATCGATCCGAGTCAGGGCACACATTTCTTTCAGAACCTTACTTCGCTCGGCGTGTCGTACTTCACAATCAATCCGTTTCAGAAAGATGGAACCTATGATCTTGATTTTTTGGATAATTGTGCCGCCGAATACGAATCGCAATACATACGACATGTACATTTCGACCAGCCACTTGTAGTAAAGGTGGATGGACGCAAAAACATGGGTGTGGTTATGAAGCCCGACACGACAATTCACAATGCATAATTATTGCATTTTCAAACGATTTTAGTATATTTGCGATTGCAAAAAATAAATAATTTAAAAACAACAGTCAAAAACACAACAATTTTATGTTTAAAGATCATCCTAAAGGATTGCTTGCAGCTGCACTTGCCAATATGGGCGAGCGTTTTGGTTTTTATATAATGATGGCCATTCTTACGCTATTCATTTCATCGAAATTCGGATTATCTGAAACTACAACAGGTTACATATATTCAGCTTTTTATGCTTCAATATATTTGTTGGCTTTAGTAGGTGGTTTAATTGCAGATAAAACCAAAAATTACAAAGGAACAATTCTTACGGGTATTGTCTTGATGGCTATCGGTTATCTGATTATTTCAATTCCAACTCCGACTCCTGTACCAAGTATGGGTCTTTATTTGTCAATTACAATTCTGGGACTTTTAGTAATTTCATTCGGTAATGGATTGTTCAAAGGAAATCTTCAGGCTTTAATCGGACAGATGTATGACAATCCCAAATACTCTGAAAAAAGAGATGCCGGATTTCAGATATTTTATATGTTCATCAATATCGGAGCTATGTTTGCGCCGTTTATTGCAATAGGTGTCAGGAACTGGTGGTTGAAACAACATAATTTTGACTACAATGGTTCATTACCCGAGTTGTGTCATCAGTACATTAAACAAGGTGCTGCCATGCCGGCCGAATCGCTCAGCCGTTTGAATGAATATGCCAACAAAGCAATGTTGGATGGAAGTTCTGTTACAGACTTAACGTTATTTTCAAACAATTATCTTGAAGTATTTAACAGAGGTTTCCAATATGCATTTGCTGCAGCTATTATTGCAATGCTCATTTCTCTTGTGATATATGTTGTAAATAAAAACACATTCCCCGATCCTGCAAAAAAAGTTATCAACTCAAAAAACGGTTCTTCTAATATTTCTAAAGAAGAAATTCAAATGAGTGTACAGGAAATAAAACAACGTATTTATGCATTGTTTGCCGTTTTCGGTGTTGTTATTTTCTTCTGGCTTTCATTCCACCAAAACGGATATTCGCTGACCTATTTTGCACGTGACTATGTGAATTTGGACGTGATAAATGTCGATCTTGGTTTCACAAGTATTAAAGGAGCTGAAATATTCCAAAGTGTAAATCCTATTTTTGTAGTGTTGCTTACTCCACTCATCATGTGGATATTCGGTTCGCTAAAGAAAAGGAAAAAAGAGCCATCAACTCCAATGAAAATTGCAATTGGTATGGGTATCGCTGCACTTGCATATGTATTCTTAATGATATTCTCTTTTGCATTGCCAGCCAAAGAGGCGCTTTCGGGCATGACTGCTGCTGAAATGGATGCCATGCGGGTAACTCCATGGATTATGGTTATTCTTTACTTTATACTTACTGTAGCCGAATTATTTATTTCGCCACTTGGCTTATCTTTCGTATCAAAAGTAGCGCCACCACATTTGCAGGGATTGATGCAAGGTAGCTGGCTTGCTGCAACTGCCATTGGAAATTCAATACTTTTCATTGGAGGATTGCTTTACACAAGTGTACCTATTTGGGCATGCTGGTTGGTATTTGTTATTGCCACGGGTCTTTCGATGCTTGTAATGTTAAGCATGGTAAAATGGCTTGAAAGAGTAGCTAAGTAAACAACACATTTCTTTTATTGAACCGCAATTGTGATCAATGTATCCCGATTGCGGTTTTTTTTGCCTTTTATTGAAACAGATAGTACATTGGTGTTTAGCATTTGCTTCTTTTAACGTATATTTGCGCTTTCTTTTTTTTTTGAACACAAATCTTACTGCCTTTTTTTGAATTCCATGATTAGACTCCGTGACATAAGATACCTGACAGCCGAAAAGCTTACATTTGTTTACATTCTGATTTCATCACTCATCATTCTGATTTCGAGATATGGAACGAACACCGGATACGAATTACTGAAAGCAAGGTTGCTCATTGTTTGCGCCATTGTAGGTCTTGCTTACATCAATTGCTGCAAAGATTGGTGGATCATTCGCATCACGCGCGTGGCTTTGCTGCTTTCCCTGCTCTCCT
>JAYFRI010000368.1:0-4744 GCA_034926015.1 Paludibacter sp.
CAGATCACAATTTGTTCTTTCTATGGTTTTTTATCCCCTACGGAGAAATTTTCTATCCATCATTTTTCCCGGAGGGAATTTATATCCATAGAAAAGCATTATAAAAGATGTTGTTTCCCCGTAGGGGATATATTCTATCACCTTTCTTTATATGGTTATTTATCCCCTACGGGGAATCTTCTACATATCTTTTTTCCCGGAGGGAATATATATCCATAGAAAAGCATTATAAAAGATGTTGTTTCCCCGTAGGGGATTTACATGTTTATTCTATTGGTTTATAAATGTATCCCCATCCTACACGATATCTTTTTGCAATGTACAAAGCTTTGCGAACATCTTTTTCATCCCCCCAAAGATATGAACTATTTTTTAAATTAACAACTATCTATTAAATGATTATAAAATAGGACGTATTATATGGTAATTTTTTATAATAAATACGGGCTTCACCTAAGGTAAAGCCCGTATAGAAGCGTAGTGTTGGAAACAGTCTGCCGGCAGATATTTTTGATTACTTTGCCTTTTTGGGGTACTAAAGTATCAGCGTTGTATTCATACTACTCCATGGTCCGGCCAAAGCAGGGTGTTTTGTATTGTACCAGCGCAAATAGATATAGAGATATTTGCCCGACGAGGCCGAACCTGCATCCAGATTAAACGAAGCCCGGGTGGAGATTTCTGCTTTCAGGCCTTCGGCCTCGGCCGAAGCGGGCGGAGTGGTACCTACAGCATACATATATTGCACACTATCGGCTCCGGCGCATATGCCCGCACGCTGACTGGTGGAAGTATAACATTTAACCGACACCGAACCTCCGCCTATGGGCTGAATGGTAGGCGATACCATCTCGCTGATAGGGGTAACAGCTATCGAACGGGTAGTTTTTTCGAGCGGACCGCTTTTGATATTAAAGGTCTCCAAATCGGTAATAGTAGCGGCTGTCGACGATGCTATCCTGTCCAGGATATGATTACTTTGATCAAATGCGACACAGTTTTCAATCACTTCGTACAACTGATCGATAACCGTTGTGGTACGGCTGTTTTTCTTATCGCCATACTTTAAATAAAGTGGCGTCCATTTTGTTTCAAATCCCTTCCAGGTACCTACTTCGGGTTCGGTTATGCCCAAACGGCTGGCATTGGTAGGCGTACCTTCGGATAAATAATTGCTTGTAATACTAATGTACGGACTAAAGGCGTCAATTAACCGCGGAATTCTTGTTTTTGTTCCCATAACAGTAGATTAATTAAAGTTGATAAATAAAAAATATGTTGTTTCACACTAAAAAATGACTTTGCAAATATAGGGGCTTCTTTTTTCATTTCATATAGTCATTTTTAGTCATTTTTAGCACAAAAACAGACAAATAGAGCTATATTTACAAAATATTTGAAACTTTTATTATCATTTTTCAACTATTTATTTAATTTTGCACCCATCCTTTCATATGATTGTACCCTTATGTTTACCTTAATTTCTACATCTGATTTGCAACAGCTGTATTTTGGCAGGATATCCAAATACAGTTGCTCGGTAACGGACGACAACTATGCTGTATTCGAAAAAAACGAACATATGCTTATCCTTATGTCCGAGATTGAAAACAACTCAATAGCCGTGTTCGATCTGTACAAAAAGGAATTTATCTTTTTTCGCTCCGGGATAAAGCACAAAACAAGAACCGGATATGATAACGATAACAAGCATCTGCATCAATTTTATGCCCACCTGCACCCCGAGGATATAGGTTTTGTACTCGATACCAAAATAAAATTGTTCGATTTCCTGACCGGCTTGCCACCAACTGAACGAAATAATTATAATCTTGTTTTTAATTTCAGGATGAAAAATAAGGAGGGAGCATATTGTCAGTATATCCAGCGTCAGATGGTTATCGAATCGGACAACGAAGGAAAACCCTGGCTGGTAATGAATATAAACAATTTGCTGTCGGAACAAAGCACCAAACTTACATTACAGCGGCATTTGGTCAATTTAAAAACCGGGAAGTTTCATCTGTTTAATAACGAACTTGAAGATGGCGCCACCCAACTGTTTACCGAACGCGAAAAAGAAGTGTTTGCGCTGATAGCGCAGGGATTAGATAGCACGGCCATTGCCGAAAAATTGTTTATCAGCGAGCACACAGTCAACAATCACCGCAGACATGTGCTTAGCAAAACCCATACAGCAAATACTATCCAGGCATTGGTATATGCCAAGTTACTGGGAATCATTTAATTTCACATTACTACCAATCAACTCAGCCGGGTGAGACATAACTTTTTTGTTCCGCCGGGTAAGCTTTATGGTCTGCCAAGCTTGCTTTATAGTTCACCAAGCTGGTTTAATGGTCTGCGGTGCTAGCTTTATGGTCTGTGGAGCTAGCTTTATAGTCTGCCAAGCCAGCTTTTTGAACTGCGGAGCTAGCTTAATGGTCTGCCAAGCTAGCTTAATGGCCTGCCAAGCTAGCTTGTTGTTCCGCAAAACTGATTTTATACGCTACCGAAGAGAACAAATACAAGTCAGAATTGTGTCAGAATTGAAAGGTATTTTAACTGTATTATATAGGAAAAATTGAATAGTTTTGTTGCCAATCACAGTATTATATCTTTTGTATTCAGTTTGATTGTTTGTTTCCGACGTGAGAAAAGTCTATACAACGTGACAGTAAAAATACTCCTGTCTTTTCAGCAAGCTATAAGTGATTGTATTGTGCAAAGCCATACCTTCACTTTGGAAAAACCGCGGTATGTTCGACATCTGTATTTTATTAAAAAACAAGATGAAGGTCTGCTCAATTCTGCCTGTTTTTCGCAGCTTTTTGACGGATAAAAATAGTTTGTCCTACTTTTTTTCTTTTGTCATGCGTTAAACTACAGATAATCAGCCATGTTTAAAAGTGCTTTGTCCTACTTTTTTTAAGTAAAAAATTTGGTACTTGATTGTTAAGTTCCTACATTTACATTCGAGAAAAACTATTTTTCTATGAAAAATAATAAGTCAGCCAAATAAGCTGGCAATAATGCTGTAATATGAAAATAATTTGAAGCTATTACTATGGCAGGGCAAAACACCCTGTAAATAAAATAAAAAAAGCGGAGCCGGTCATTCTATTGTTTCACGCAACTTAACCGACTTCCTCCTATCACTCACTTAAAAAAGAAAGGGACTTTGCAAATTTACAGAACATTATTTACAGGAAGCAACAAAATAACTTTAATTATAAATTCTTGACTGGCTTTCAGTCTTAAGCAGAGGAGTTTAGAGTAAAATTTAAAAATATAACAAATAGCAACAATTTATGAAAAAGCTCAATTCAATATTTTATCCAATAATCAAATTTTCAAAAGGCATATTAGCTCTTGTAGCAATTAATATTCTAATTGTAATTAGTGTTTTTATTTTTAATTCGTGTAAGAAGACAGAATTTGAAAATAGTGATAATGGTAAAGCAAATTTAAAATTCAGGGAGTCATTGACTTCAAATAAACAATTTATTGCTTCAATTTCGTTTGAAAACGAAAAGATAAATTTATCTTCTGAACAACTTAGAATTTCCAGTCCTTATATTGAGAGTAAAAAAGTGTATATAGCATTCCCAGATGAGGTTACACCAGAAATCGAATCAGCATTTAACAACACAAAATCTATACAGGATTTAGCTAATCTAATTGAATACACCGATGCGATAATACAGGATGAACCTAATGGGAATAGTATTAATTATCCAATTGTTGTTCCCGTTGAAAAAGTTGCAGAAAGTTTAAACCCATTAGTAATTGAATCAAAAAAATATCTTTATTCAAAAGGTTTCTCTGAAAATGCCATACAACAAATGTTAACTGAAAATAATGGGACAGAATTAGACTTAATTCCATTCGTTATAGCACTAACTGAAATTGAAAAAAATCAATTGACTTTTGCAACTAATAATTTAAACTTATTTATTGGTTCTACTTATGCAATGAATGAATATGTGAAATGTGCAATGGTAGCAATAGGAGCTGATGTTTTGTGGGCATTAGGCGGCTCGCAAGCTTCTGCTTGGAGTATGGCCATGATGACAAAAGCATTTGGTGCTGTCGCAAAAAGATTTCTTGGGCCAATAGGGGTAGCAATCGCTGTTGTAAGTTTTGGTTTATGTATAGGCACATAATTTAAAAAAACATTGCTAAATGAAGATTTTATACATTTTAATGATTCCTCTTTTCTCATTAATTATATACAAAAGAGTCAATTATATAATTGTTGATATAAAAAAGAAGCATTATTCGAAATTAAAAGCAGATTTATTTTTTTTTGCAATAATTCTTATTGTGATGTTTTTTATAATATATCTTGCCACAGTTTGATAAACTTCACACTCCCCCCCCACTCCCCCTCGTTTGCAACGAGGGGGAAATGGTTGAACGTTTTCAACGCAAAAAAGATAGTTTTGTGAGTAAAAAACATAATGTATTTTCGTAGGAATATATATCTCTTTGTTACAAACAAATAACAATAAACCCCTCGTTGAAAACAAGGGGGAGTCAGGAGCAGACTCTCTTTGTATGCAAGAACATAATAACGGAGTGGAGAGTAATCTAAAAATAGAAAAAAAGTTTTGACAAATTATTTGTCTACAAAATAACGTTAAAATACAACCAAAAATGAAGAAATTTATTTACCTTTTTATTATGTCGATTTTCTTGTTTTCTTGCAAAGATGATTTTACATTATTGGAGTTAGACAAAC
>JAYFRI010000165.1:0-6094 GCA_034926015.1 Paludibacter sp.
TGATTTCAATAGTTTCAAAATATTAAACAAGCTTTCTCTTTGATGCATCAGCGGTGCAAGAGCAACCTTCAACAAAACGAACGCAATGATCTGATTTAATTTCTGACATCGCGTTCGTTTTTATTTCAATTGATAAAATTATTGCGTATGTTTGTTGTCAAAACAAAAACAGACTCACAAAAGTATTGGCTTTTATGAAAATTCTTCTTGCTATACCTCCGCTTACACAACTGAATACCGCATTTCCATCCACAGCACAACTGCTTGGTTTTCTGCGTTCGCAGGACATTGATGCTGCGCAGTACGATTTAAGTATAGAACTTATAGAAGCGCTTTTTACTAAAAGCATGCTCGGGGAGATTTTCGAGACAGCTTCGCAGGGCAAACTCACCAAATCGCAACGCATCATTCAACAGCAATCCGCTTTTTACTGCCGGAATATTGAACCTGTGATGCGTTTTCTTTCGGGGAGAGATGCAAGCATGGCGTTGCGATACAGCGACCTCAACTTTTGGCCGGCAAGCAAACGCAAACCAACCGACGAGGACCTTGAATGGGCTTTTGGTACCATAGGCAATCACGACCGCGCTACCCATCTCTGTACGCTCTTTCTGAAAGATATAGTCGATTTTATACAGCAAACAATCGATCCTCATTTTGAGCTTATTCGTTATGCCGAATCGCTTTGCTTACGTTTGCCCGAGTTTACTCCTTTGCAACAGGAGCTTGAGAAACCATTGTCGCTGATCGATAAAGTATTGCTTCGCATTTTCGAAGAGAAAATAAACACCCTACAACCAGAGTTTGTCGGTTTCTCTGTTCCTTTTCCCGGAAATTTGTACAGCGCCCTGCGTTGCGCCCAGTGGTTGAAGCAAAACCATCCTGCCATAAAAATAATTATGGGTGGTGGCTATGTAAACACCGAACTACGCCAAATGACCGACAACAGACTGTTCGATTATATCGATTTTCTCACTTTCGATGATGGAGAATTGCCATTGTTGCGCATATTAAAAGGCGAAGAACTGATCCGAACGCTTTACCGTAACAACGAAGGGGAAATTGTAAGCGTAGATTTCGACAGCACCGCTAATTTTAAATTTGCCGAAATTGCCACCCCAGATTATGATGGATTATTGAAAAACAATTACATCAATCTTATTGAGATGACAAACCCCATGCATGCCTTGTGGAGCAATGGACGTTGGAACAAAATGACTCTGGCACATGGCTGCTATTGGGGCAAATGTGCTTTTTGCGATGGCACATTGGATTATATCAAAAGATTCGAAAAAGCGCCTGTGGAAATGCTTGTGGACCGCATGGAACAAATCATGCAACAGACAGGAGTGTCAGGCTTTCACTTTGTGGACGAGGCTGCACCTCCTGCCTTGCTCCGGAAACTATCAGAAGAAATAATAAAACGCGGACTCACCGTCAGTTACTGGACCAATGTACGTTTCGAGAAATCGTTCACACCGGAACTTTGTTATCTGCTGGCACAATCGGGCTGCATTGCCGTGTCGGGCGGACTCGAAGTGGCATCGCCCCGTATTCTTCAGCTTATCAACAAAGGCATAACGATAGAAATTGCCCGCCAAACAATGAAAAACCTCGCCGAAGCAGGCATCATGACTCACGCCTACCTTATGTACGGTTTCCCCACCGAAACGGCACGCGAAACCATTGAGTCGCTCGAAGTTGTGCGCGATATGTTTGAAAAAGGATGGATGCAGTCGGCTTTCTGGCATCGCTACGCCATGACCATTCACAGTCCATCGGGACAAGCGCCTGCAAGCGTTGGAGCCATATCCTTGCAGGACGAACCCAATCCTTTTGCCAACAACGAAATACCGTTCTCTACTCCTCACGAAATCGATCTTGATTTTTATGGAAAAGGACTGAACTTAGCCACTTACAATTATATGAACGGAACAGGCTACGATATCGACGTGAATAAATGGTTCAGAAAAACAGTATAGAAGTACGCAAAAAAAACAATAAACTTGCTTCGTTTTAAAACAAAAAAAGAACTGACAATGTTATTGTAATAAAGATGTTGAATTGCTGAAAACTGATAAAAAAGTGGAAATCGACTTACAATAAATATTTAAATAAATAATTTTAAACAATTAATATTATGGCAATTAAAAAAGTTTGGGTAGAAGAAGACTGTACTTCCTGTGGAATTTGCGAAAGCCTGTGTCCCGAAGTTTTTGTTATCGAGGACATTTCAACTGTTATCGAAGGTGTAAACTATGCTGACTACGAAGATCAGATCAAAGAAGCAGCCGAAAGCTGTCCGGTAGAAGTAATAAAGTTCAGTGAATAAGCTTTTTGTAACTGACACTAATTAGTAACATGCAACGAACGGAGAATTTCTTTCTCCGTTCGTTTATTTCAATGTAATTTATGAAATACTCTATAAAGGTCTTTATAATGCTTGTCTTTGTTGTTAGCGCTTTTGCTGCAACTGCTCAAAACAAATCTGAAAAGCAACCTGAATTTATAGCCATTCAACATGCGAGTTTTGTGATGCGGCAGGGTGGACTCACAATATTTGTGGATCCTACCGGAAAAGCCGAACAATATACGCCCTACGGAACCCCTGACCTTATTCTGATTACACACGAACATGGCGATCATTTTGATAAGGGATTAATCAACAGCCTGAAAGCCGAAAGCACCCTGCTTGTGGCTCCGACAGTAATCACTTCGGCTCTGGGATTCGGACATGTTATGAACAACAACGAAACCTTCGTTTACAAAAAAGTAAAGATAGAGGCTATTCCTATGTACAACACTACGCCCGAACGCCTTCAGTACCACAAAAAAGGAGTTGGAAATGGCTATGTGCTTACGATGAATGGACAAAGGATTTACATTGCCGGCGACACCGAAGATATTCCTGAAATGCTGGCGCTTAAGAACATCGATCATGCTTTTGTGTGTATGAATCTGCCTTACACAATGAGTGCAGAACAGGCTGCCCGGGCGGTACTTGCCCTAAGGCCTAAGAATGTTTATCCTTATCACTACCGTACGCAGGGCGTCGATCCTAACGAAACAATAGCCACCTTTAAAGCACTTGTTGCTGTCGATGCAAAAATAAATGTGGTATTGCTAAAATGGTACTAATTAATTAATAATGAATAATTAATAATGAAGAGATTGAAAATAATTCAATTTTGTTTACAGTAAATTATTACCCGTAGGGAATATATATCAATAGAAAATAGTAATCACCAAAAATCAGTTCCCCGTAGGGGATAAACAAAGATATCACATAAATGTCCCACGGACAATATAACATTGAAAAGTGTTTATTCTATTGATATTGAAGTCTAACGGATTATTTTAAACTCCTGACTCGCAAAATTATTAATTTTTAATTATTAATTATCAATTATCCTTCGTGTTACAAGAACAAATTCAAAAAAAAACAAAAGCTATATGTCAGCTAAACATGATCATCAGCACGATCACCATCATCATTCGGATGTAAAAAATATAAAAGCGGCCTTTTTTCTCAATTTCGGCTTTACTTTACTCGAAATTGTAGGAGGTATTTACACCAATAGTATTGCCATTCTGTCGGATGCTGTGCATGATTTGGGAGATTCTCTTTCGCTGGGTATGGCCTGGTATTTCCAGAAAGTTTCAAGAAAAGGAAGCGATGCCACCTATTCCTACGGATACAAACGTTTTTCGTTGCTTGGTGCGGTGATCAATTCTGTAGTGCTTATAGTGGGTAGTGTGATAATATTAACGGCTGCTATTCCACGTATTTTCAATCCGCAGGATACGCACGTCGAAGGTATGTTTGTACTGGCCATCATAGGTGTTATTGTAAACGGAGCTGCTGTTTTCAGACTGAAAAAGGGAAATTCAATCAACGAAAGAGTAGTTTCGCTTCATTTACTCGAGGATGTGCTTGGCTGGTTGGCCATTCTTATTGGTTCGGTAGTGATGTATTTTTTCGATGTTCCTGTACTCGATCCCATTATGTCGGTAGCCATTGCTTGTTTTGTGTTGTACAATGTTTATAAAAACATTCGTCAGAGCCTGCGCATTATTCTTCAGGGCATACCGGAGGAAATAGATATGCAAACACTTACGACTCATCTCGAAAAATTTGAAGAGATCGACAGTATTCACGATTTACACGTATGGTCGATTGATGGAAATTACAATGTGCTTACCGTGCATGTGGTATTGAAACAAACTGCTACAATGAACGATATGACGCAACTGAAAGCCGATATTCGGGCCTCGCTCGAAACGGAAGGAATTCAGCACGCCACCATCGAATTCGAAACTGTCACCGAAAGTTGTAACTTCGAGAAATGCTGCTGAGCAGACTGCTGAATCACCGCAGGCATTTCAATTATTTGAAATCAACAATCAACTTAAAGTTCAACTGGCGTGAGGTAAGGTAATTAGGTGTAGCTAGTTGCACGCCCGATATATCGGTGACCCAGTAGTACGAATTTACGTTTTTGAAGTCAAGCAGGTTGAACACTTCGAGGTTCAGCCAAATGTTTTTTACATGCTTCAACCATTGTTTATCCAGCCATTTATCGGTTCCACTCACCAACACACGCGATACGCCTATGTCGGCTCTTCGGTAAGCTGATGTACGAAAAGCTGCGCGGTAAGCAGCATTGCGCGGTGCACCGAAAGGCATTCCATCCGACCAGATAAACTTCAGTTGCATTTTATATTTGGGGTTATTGGGCAGGTAATCCTGAAACATCATTGAGAAAGTATAGCGCTGTTCGTTGGGACGTGGCATCCAGCCCGGATAAACTGTGTTGGAAGCAGTAATGTTTCCGTTCTCATCGTATTCATTCCTTACGTACGAATCATTAAGAAGGTTTTCTTTGGAGTCCATCAACGAAAAGTTAATCCACGAATCAGTACCGGGCACAAGTTCTCCAAAAAGTTTAAAGTCGATACCGGCTGTATAGGCTTTGGCATCGTTTTCGCCCGAATATCTGATTCTCACATTATTTACTGTGTAGCTCACCACCCTGTCGGCCAATTTAAGATAAGCTTCGGTAGTAAACTTAAAAGGACGACCCCAGGCGCGGAAATAGTTATCGCCCCCCAGCACAAAGTGTACCGAGCGTTGCGATTTTATGTTCTCGTTCAGATCAATTTGTACATTTCCAAGGGCATCACTCACTGTATCGCGTATTTCTTTGTAGAAAGGCGCCTGATAGTAAACACCGGTGGCAAAACGGAAAACAAAGTCTTTTTCCCAATGCGGCACATAAGAGATGGAAGCACGCGGACTTACGATCAACTCCTTGTTGAACGACCAGTAATTGGCCCTCACGCCCACAGTGGCAGTAAGAAAACCTGCTTTCGAATTATGCTTGTAGGTATCCTGTAGGTAACCGTTGCCCCTGAACGATGGCAAGTTGCTTTTTGCTTTCATATTATAAAAAAGCCTTACCTGTTTGTCGCTGAAAGGCAGTGAATAGCCTGCTGAGTCACGCCATTCCCATTCACTTATTTTATCCGATATATATTCGTATTGCAAAGTGGTTCCCCATTTGAGCAGGTGATTGTTTTCACTTTTATATTCCCCTGTGTGACCTATGTTGGCCACCGTAGCATTCAGTCGATTACGGGCATGTTCGTGGTACTTCCCAATGCCGAGTGTTTCTCCCGTTTTTTCGTCGGGATTTTTAGCATCCATTTTCACTTCGCTCAATACATATTCGCCCAATATATCGTAGGTTTCGTTTTCGTTTGTATAAAAAGCCGAAGCAAGCCAACTCAATTGAAGTGCCGGTTTGGGTGTGTAGTTAAGCGTTAATGCACCGAAAGCTGTACGGAATAAGTCTTTTTCCTGACCTTCGTAAAAAATAGTCATGTTGCGCGCCATTTGGTAGGTACCGAAGGATGTTTCCTGCTTTACGGGACGAAACACAAAGGAGTTCTGCGAAAAATTACCAAGGAAATTAAGTTCCCATTTCGGAGTCAGCTTGTAACTCATATAGGTCTGATAATCCAGAAAATCCGGACTATATTCTCCTTTTGTATCGAGTGTGCCGAGCAGGTATTCCGAAGTTTTGTAACGAAA
>JAYFRI010000090.1:0-2207 GCA_034926015.1 Paludibacter sp.
TTTACCATTGGCCTTAAGCGGCGGTATGATTGGTAACGTACTGAAAGAGTTTGCTACGCCTATTATTATTGCTACGCTGTGTAGTTTATTGGTTTCATTTACAGTAACACCGCTGCTGATGTCCCGTTTCGGTAATATCCCCGACGACACCCGCCCTACCCTTTCGGGACGTTTCTCACGCTTTATCGAAAATGCATTCGATGCGCTGAAAGAATGGTATGCAGGTATTCTGGTTTGGAGTCTGAAACACAAAGCAACCGTATTGCTGGCCACAGTTGCAATTTTCATTGCTTCGTTCACACTGTTCCCTTCGGGACTTATCGGATTCTCTTTTGTACCTACCACCGACCAGGGCGAATATACAGTAACACTGGATATGAATCCGCAGGTAACTGTTTATCAGAACAACCAGATAACTATGGAAGCCGAGAAAATTATCAACAGCATTCCCGAAGTGCAGCGAGTTTATACCAATGTAGGGATGGATGCTAAAACAACGAAAAACAACATTACCACCATCACTGTAAAGATGGTGGACAAGGACAAACGAAACATGAGCGTACAGGATTGTGCCAATCTAACAAAAGAAAAAATAATGACGCAGATTCCGGGCGTTCGTGTACGTGCTTCGGTAGCCAGTTTAGGAGGTGGTGGTCAGGAACCTGTACAACTCATCGTTCAGGGAACCGATTACGACAAGGTACTTGAAACAGCTGCTATGGTAATGGATGTGGTACGTCACACCGCCGGAACTTCGGACATAAAATACTCTATCGACGATCCCCGTCAGGAAGTACAGGTAAAACTCGATCGTGAAAAAATGTCGGCCTTAGGCTTGTCGGTAAGCGAAGTAGGAATGACCCTTCGTACGGCGCTGAATGGTAACGACGACAGCAAATACACCGAAAACAATACAGAATACAAAATCCGTATCGGGGTGGATAACTTCGACCGTACCAAATCGGATGATGTTGCCAAACTCACTTTTATCAACAAAAGAGGAGAACTGATTGAATTGAAACAATTTGCAAAAATTGGTTATGGATTAGGTCCATCGGCGCTTGAACGTACCGACCGTATTTCGTCCATTACTGTAAAATCGATGGTCGTTGGTCGTCCTTCGGGAACAGTAGGCGCCGAAATTGAAAAAGCACTGGTAGGTAAAATTCCGGAGGGAATAAGTGTTAAGAAGAGTGGAATGATGGAACAGCAGTCGACCGCTTTCGGCAGTCTTGGGTTTGCTTTTATTGCAGCTATTGTGTTGATTTATCTTATTATGGTGATCCTTTACAACTCGCTCACCGACCCGCTTATTGTATTGTTCTCCATTCCGCTGGCAATGATTGGCGCCTTTCTGGCATTAGCACTGACAAGGCATAACCTGGATATTTTCAGTATCATTGGGTTGATTGTGCTTATCGGGTTGGTGGCAAAAAATGCGATTCTGCTTGTCGACTTCACCAACAAAATCCGTAAGGAAGATGGGCTGAGCACTTTCAATGCTTTGATTGAAGCTGGTAAAGACCGTATGCGTCCTATTTTGATGACAACCTTCGCCATGATTTTCGGTATGTTACCTATTGCCCTTGGTTCGGGTGACGGCGCTGAAATGAAAAACGGTATGGGTTGGGTAATTATCGGCGGTTTGGCCAGTTCGATGCTCCTTACATTGGTAGTGGTTCCTGTGGTTTATTATATTTTCGACCGCTTTGCGTTCAAAAAACGGTTGGGTCGAAGAAAAAGACTTGTGGAAAAAGTAAAAGCCAGACAACTACAAGCTAGCTTAAGCTAATATTTGGTCGCACAAAAAATAATTATTTGTTTTTTGTTATTGAAGAAAACAACGACTCAATTTCTGTAGAATAGTCGTTGTTTTTTTATTACTTTTAGCATCAAAATAATTTGTGAGTAAAATCAATACTCCAATCAGTTTTAAATACTCAATCATTTTTGCGATGAGACACAAACCCTTACATCACTTTTCGAACACTTTAGCCCTCAAACTATCAATAACATTAAGTATCTTTCTGGATTGTGTTTTGCTGCTGGGATATGTATACAGTAACAGGATAGGAGATTCAATCGGCTTACGGCTGATTTATGCTTTCCTGTAAGATGTGGTAGTGTTTTCTTCATTATATAGTTTAGCTTTCAAAATAATACAGCTGGACATAAAGAACAATGCAAAATTCAGCAACAGCATTCTG
>JAYFRI010000098.1:0-4463 GCA_034926015.1 Paludibacter sp.
GGCTGCAGGATTATCCCAGGCGCCATAATTGGCAATCTTGGTTCCCAACGCATCGCCGTAGTCCTGACCTTCAACCGGCATTTGACCAATAAAAACTTCGCACCATGAGCGTTCCAGTTTGATGTTTTTAAACGCTGCATCAAAGTTGTAGATAGAATCGGCCGACAAAGTAACTGCCTGATAAATACAATACTGAGAATTACCTGTATTGGTTGTGGCTACCACATGTAATCCTCCGGCAATTCCAGCCGTTGGCGTTGCAGCGGTATAACCCCAGGTCACAGTAGGATGTTTATCCTCTGCAGTATTCAGGTAACTTACCTGCCAGGCACCCTGGCTTTCCATGTTGCTATTGACAAGTTTATTGCCACCAGCAGCTACTGTCGAGAAAATACTCAGACAGCTTACGAGCAAAAGAAGAAATTGTTTTTTCATAAGATTATATTTAATGGAAATTTGTATTTAAGAAATTATTATTCGCCATTTGGAAAAATAGAAATTGTGGCAGGAACGGAGTAATTTTCAAACTTATCAACTGTATAAACCGACACCTGATAACCTTTAATTTCCAGATTTTCGAGTTTGTAAGTCTCTGCCAACCCATCCAATACGATGGTTGAATCCTGTAATTTGATAGCGTTTTTCACTGCAATTTTACCCTGAGGATTTTTCCAGTACAAAGTCACTTCTTTCAAACCCGACACTACAGTCAGGTCGGTAACCCGTGGAGAATAAACCTTTACGTCAGTGAGGTAATCTTTGTAATTCTCATCCATTTCTTCACAACTGCCGAAAAACAGGACTGCCAATAAAAAGCCGATTATTTTAATTGTTTTCATTTTCTTCAAAAAATTATTGTTGATTATCGAGTCCGTAAAGCGTTATTTCAGAGCCATACACATTGGTTTCGCTGCCATAGTTCGACAGTACGCTGAATTTCATATACCTGAAAGGTTGCGAAACCGATTCGAGATTAAACTCATGTCCATCGATAGCTTCTTTATATTTGGCCGGTGAAATAACTCCTGCGGCATCACGAGGGTCACCAATATCGAAGTTACCCAGTGAAGTCCATGTCAGTTTATCGGTACTTACTGAAACCGAGAATGATTTCATGTTTTCTTCTTTGTAATAGTAGTAGTCGGTGCTCACTCCGTTTTGCTCTGCATTTACATAGGCAAACGCACGTTGCCACACCACAAAGCGGTTGATAACTACTGTTTTATTCAAATCCACTACTATATCGAGCGGCCACTTCAGCATACCGCCATTATCGTCGCGATTGATAATGAAGTAACTATTATCCGAACCAGATTCTTTGGTATCGACCACATCGTCCCAAAAGCTGGCAAGGGTTCCCTCCCATTTATCGCCATCCACCGAGAGGTTTTGAAGAACTTTCCATGTTGACTTATCTATTTTCTGTTCCAAAAGTGGTTTATAGGTTCCCACATCCATTTTATCAGTTTTATTACCGTTAAAATCTTCCACTGTAACCGAAAAACTATATTCTTCAGGATCGAGCCCTCTTATCATCAAAACCGGATCGCTTAAAGCCGAGGAAAGAATACGCTCGTAGGTTTTCCCGGCCTTACTAAAGTTGACGTAAACAAAAACTGTTTTCCGATCAGGATTTTCCCATGTAATCCACACACCGCCCAATTGTTCCTTCAGCTGAACACTTTCCTGAACGAGGTAAATAAAAGATTTCATGGGGGTTACTTCTATTTCGGCAGGCTCAGAATGATTATTGCTCCGATCGACAGCATATAACTTTATTTTTTGAGGTGTTGCTTCTTTGAAACCATCAATTTCGATTGAGTCGCCATAATGACTTGTTACTTTGAACACTTCTTTGCCCAGCGAATTGGTGTACACGGCTTTGACATAGAGCAAATCGTCGTCATCGGGAGCAGTAAATGTCAGAATTGCACCTCCATTTGTAGGAGTATAGCTAATGTCTGTCACTTTACCGGGCGCTGTTGTATCCAAAACTTCCTCGTTGCATGCCGTAAAGGCAAATGCAGCCAAAAGGAGTATGTATATATATTTGTTTTTCATATCTTTATAAATTATTTACCCCTTAACCCCCTAAAGGGGGAATAAGACAGGCATCGTGATTTTATCTTTGTTCTTTATTCTTTGTTCTTTGCTCTATTTTTTACCACCCCGGACTTTGCACCAGATTTGAATTTACAATCATTTCGCTGTATTTAATCGGATGCAAATAGTCGCGCGGAGTGATAAACGATCGCTGTCCCACCGTTTTTACAATATAAAAAGTGTTGGTAGTCGATCCGTCAACGCTCCAGCCGGTTACAGGGATATTGAAATACTTATCTGCTTGTTTCCAGCGACGCACATCGAAATTGCGATGTCCCTCGAATGCCATCTCAATGCGACGTTCCTGTTGAATGATCTCGCGCAATCCTTCCGGCGTTTTATGTTTGTTCGGTGTTTTGGCTAAAGCAGCATTTTCCCAGGCTTCTTCCACAGTTGGCACACCCGAACGAATGCGCACTTTATTCAGTGCATCGTATACTTTTTGGTCGGGTCCGTAGTATTCGTTGTAAGCCTCGGCATAATTCAGATACAACTCAGCTAACCGGATAATAGGCCATGGATAAGTCACCAATTTATTGTAGGCATCTCCTTCTGAATTTGGATGACACACTTTTTTCAGCACATATCCGGTAATCACATAGTCGTTGGTATTACCTCTCCGACCGTACATTTCGCCTTTTTTCATCAACAAATTCCATTTTTGTCCCCAGGTACGGTATATTCCTTTATCGAAACCAATGGAAGCATAAAAGCGGGGCTCGCGACCTAAGTGCAGGTTCGGAATCATAACGGTGCTTCCGGTCATTGCGTGGTACTTATCAGCATCGGTCACACGGGTAAGACTATATCGATTGGCATATTTAAAGGTCAAATCTTCATCTATCGGCAAACCGTTTTTGGTATAATAAGCTTCGGCAGCCTGAATGGTTGGCGATGTCCATTGCCACGCTCCTTCATTGGCCGATGCATCTGGATTTATCATCATTGATGCCGCCTGCAACGACCACCATTGACCATTATTTACAGGATTTGAATTTCCCCAGATGAGTTCCGAATTCCATCGTTCGGTAAACATATAACGGTAATTATAAAGCGCTTTCACTTCGGGTTGTTTGATATCAAGTGTATCAAAAACAGGCACAATCCCATTGAATTCGTACAGTTTTACATTGTTGGCTTCAGCCAGTTGCAATGCTACTTCTGCAGCATCGAGGGCTTTTTTCCATTTTTCCTTATCGTAAGTGGTATTGAATAATTTCACACCATCTTTATCCTTAAATGTATCGTAAAAAGTAGCATTTCCATTATACAAAGGACTTGCTGCATACAACAACACCCTCGATTTAATGGAATAAGCAATCAATTTATCAATTCTTCCAAAATCGTTTGAGGAAGTAATGCGCGTAGGCAAATGCTCTACCGACTTATCGATTGTTGAAACAATGTATTCCACCACTTCATCAACAGGTTTGCGTTTCACCCGAACTTCCTCAACACCCGCAGTAATTGGCAAATTGACATCTACAATAGGAATTGGACCATACTGCCGGAAGAGCAGGAAATGATAATAAGCCTTCAGAAAAATGACTTCCGATTTCCATGTCTGTTTTTCCTCCGTTTTCATATCCTTTACCAAATCAATGTTTTCGATGAAAATATTACAGGCCCGAATAGCTTTCCAAAGCGATTCCTGTGAACGTCCATAGGGATAAGTGTCGTCCCAGAGTCCCATAATAGGGTTATCGACTGACTGTTTGCCGCGCATAAGTTCCACTCCCGGAGTTTCCTTGGCAATCGGCGTTGTCAACTCATCCGATGCAAAAGCACTTGTAGAGTAAACGCCATCTTCCTGTGGCAAGTAATGATAACAGGTAGCCAGAGCACGATAGGCCGCTTCTTTTCGTTCGAACATAAGTTCTATTTCCTGCGTTTTGTCAGGCACAATGTCAAGGTAATTGTCGCAACTGTTCAACCCTAAAGTTGAAATGATTGCGAAGAATATATATAGTTTTTTCATTTTGAGCATTTTCATTTTTATTGAATTAGAAATTAAAGTTCAATCCTATGTTTATAATTCTTTGAGGTGGATATCCTAATCCTCTGCCACCCATTTCAGGATCCCAAAGCTTGAATTTGCTAAATACCAGCAGATTGGTTCCCGAAGCATAAAATCTTGCCTTTTCTATATTCATCTTTCCCAGTAGTTTTTCAGGTAAAGAATAACCTAACTCCACACTTTTCAGACGAAGGAAACTTCCATCACGCAGCCACCAGGTAGAAGCTTTTTCGTTGTTTGCAACAGCATTTACCGACATGCGGGGCCAAAAAGCATTTGGATCGGGATTTTCGTCGGACCAATGGTTATCTGCAATGATTTGAAGGGCATTACGTTCTTTTAC
>JAYFRI010000200.1:0-6676 GCA_034926015.1 Paludibacter sp.
CACGGACCATCGATGCCAAAAATGTTTGGCGTGGAAGATGCGCGACCAGGCATGGAGGAATTGAACGGGAAACAGGTTTTGACTCCTGTAGAAAAATATGGAGTAAAGCTCTTATCCATTGGTTTTTTCGTCGATCCCGAAAATGCACTTGTATGGCGTGGTAGCATGGCAAGCAATGCACTAAAACAATAAATAGTGGATGCTCACTGGGGCGAACTTGATTATTTTGTAATGGACCTACCCCCCGGAACAGGCGATATTCAGCTCACGTTGGTACAAACGCTGGCCATTACCGGAGCTGTGGTGGTGACAACACCGCAGGATGTGGCACTTGCCGATGCCCGCAAAGGAATCAATATGTTCATGGGCGAAAAAGTTAACGTTCCGGTATTGGGACTTGTAGAAAACATGGCCTGGTTCACCCCTGCCGAATTGCCCGAAAACAAATACTATATTTTTGGAAAAGAAGGCGGAAAACGACTTGCAGATGAATTTAACATCCCTTTGTTAGCACAGATTCCTTTGGTACAAAGCATTCGCGAACAGGGCGATGCCGGCCGACCGGTAGCTGTAGAAGAAGATACTATTTCATCCATTGCCTTCAAAAGTCTGGCTCTGAATGTAGTGGAACGAATTAATTTCAGAAACGAAAATTTTGACCCTACCCAAAAGGTAGAAATGCAGCGATAAACTTTCATTTTTTCAGAATATAAGAACCGCAATTCAACACTTTAAATGTCCACAGCAATGTGGACATTTTTTGTTTTGCGAAATGCTTTCGTATAATGCTGTTGCTTTTTTGCTGAAAAAATATTTATCTTTACAGCTCAATTTTTCCTGAAACAATAAAAAATCACTTGATACGATGAAACCAACCATTATTGATTTACTCAACCAAAGCGTTGAAAAATACTCAGAAAACCCTTTTTTGTGGGAGAAAGCCAATAAAGTATTTGAGCCTACAAGCTATCGCGAAACCAAAGAACAGACTCATGTGCTGGCGGCAGGACTTTTGAAGCTGGGAGTAAAAAAAGGAGATAAAGTGGCTTTGCTTTCCGAAGGACGCAATGCCTGGATCATTGGCGAACTTGCTATACTTCATACTGGCGCTGTAAACGTCCCTTTATCAATAAAGCTCGAAGAAAGTAACGACCTTATATTCCGACTCGTACACTCGGAAGCAAAGTACATAATGGTTTCAGGAAGTCAGTTAAAGAAAATAAGAACCATAGCAAATGCTCTGCCCGACATTAAAAGCATAATTATTTTCGATGAACAGGTTGATTATGAGCCCAACGAAATATCGTTGACACAACTAAAACAATGGGGAAAAGATTTTCTTCTCAAAAACCCTGATGCTGTCATCAATAGTTCCCTTTCGATTCAAGCCGACGATATTGCAAATATAAGTTACACTTCAGGAACCACCGCCGACCCAAAGGGAATAATGCTCACTCACCGCAATTACACAGCCAATGTGGAGCAAGCCCTGACTTTAATGACAATTCCCCCTACTTTCCGCACATTAATTATTTTACCGCTCGACCATTGTTTTGCACATGTAGCCGGATTCTACAGCTTTATGGCTTCCGGAGCCAGTGTAGGAACAGTTCAGAATGGAAAAACAGGTCTTGAAACGCTTAAAAACATCCCTGCAAATATTAAAGAATTGCAACCCGATTTATTGTTGAGCGTACCGGCTTTGGCGAAAAATTTCAGAAAAAACATAGAAGGAAGTATTCGTGCCAAAGGGCCTGTTATCAACTCTCTGTTTAAATGGGCACTCGAAATGTCCTATTCGTACAACAAAGAAGGGCATAACAAAGGCCGTGGACTACAGTTGTTGAAAAAACCGCTCCTTGTGTTGTTCGACAAAATATTATTCGCCAAGGTGCGCGAGGCATTTGGTGGACATCTGAAATTTTTCATTGGTGGAGGAGCTTTACTCGATATCGATTTACAACGATTTTTCTATGCCATTGGAATACCTATGTATCAGGGATATGGCCTGAGTGAAGCTACACCCATCATTTCGTCGAATGGAGAAAAACGCCATAAATTAGGTTCATCCGGTTATTTGGTTACCCCGATGGAACTTAAAATCTGCGATTCGGAGGGGAAAGAATTACCAAACTACGAAAAAGGCGAAATCGTTATCAAAGGCGAAAATGTAATGGCCGGATATTATAAAAACGAGAAGGCCACAGCTGATACCATTAAAGATGGTTGGTTACATACCGGCGATATGGGCTACATGGATGATGATAAATTTCTTTATGTAGTGGGACGTTTCAAAAGTTTATTGATATCGAGCGATGGTGAGAAATACAGTCCGGAAGGAATAGAAGAATCCCTGGCCGACAATTCGTATTTTATCGATCAGGTAGTTTTGCACAACAATCAGGATCCATACACTTCGGCTTTGATCGTCATTAACAAAGAAGCATTGAAACGTTATGTGCATCGAAAAAAACCGGAACTCGACTGGAATACAAATGAAGCAAGAGAAATGGCGCTGAACAAAGTTCAACGAGAACTGAACGAATATAAAAAAGGAGGTAAATTTGAAGGAATGTTTCCGGAGCGTTGGCTGCCAGCAGCGGTGGCAATCATCGGAGAGCCTTTTACCGAGCAAAACGGACTGGTAAACAGCACAATGAAAATTATGCGCGGAAAAGTAGAAGAACGATATGCTGCACGCATCGAAAAATTATATCTTCCCGGAGCTAAAGAAATGATCAATCAAGAAAATTTGGATGAACTGAAATAAATATAAAAAAAGAACCCGGAGACTTTTAAAAGTTTCCGGGTTCTTTTTTTTCGATAAGATAATTTTTACAGGCGGGCAGTAATTAATTTGCAAATCCGTTCAAGGTATACTACATCCGTTTCATCAAGAACATCATAGCGCTCACTATCGACATCCAAAACACCGATTACCTCGCCAGCTTTATCGAAAACAGGTACTACAATTTCGGCCACCGACATACTGCTGCAAGCAATGTGCCCTTTAAACTTCTCAACATCGGGAACCAACTGAGTCTTTGCCTCTTTCCATGCTGTTCCACAAACTCCACGGCCATATTTAATACGTGTACAGGCAATAGGACCCTGAAATGGCGCAAGCACAAGTTCATCTCCGTCCACCATATAAAAACCTACCCACCACCACGAAAATGTTTGATGTAAAGCTGCTGCAATATTGGCAAGGTTAGCAATTAAGTTCGTCTCTGTTTCGATAAGTGCGTTGATCTGGGGCAACAGTTCTTCGTATTTTTGCCCTTTCGTTAAGTCTGCTGATATTTTTATTTCCTCTGCCATTTTTATAATTTTAAAGAACAAAATTAATCCTTTGTTTTATAAAAACCACAATTTATACAATCTAACCAAGCTAAAATTTGACTGTTTAACATTTATTTATCGAAAAACAATAAAATTATTTTGTATGTTGAGAAATTATACTTTTCTTTGTGAATTATTTTACGATAATATTCCTGTCTATCAAATTATTTTCCGACACTAATTATTAATAAAAAATGAAAAAATGAAAAAAGGATTCATCAAATCTGTTATTTTAAGCCTGCTGTTCATATGTTCAGCAAGCATGTATGCACAGCAAGCACCTGAAGTTCCTATCGACCCAAAAGTTCGCTACGGAAAATTAGACAACGGACTTACTTATTACATCCGTGCCAATAAATTGCCAAAAGAACGTGCTGAGTTTTTCATAGCACAAAATGTAGGAGCAATTCTTGAAAACGATGACCAAAACGGACTGGCTCACTTCCTTGAACACATGTGTTTCAATGGAACAAAAAACTATCCCGACAAAGGAATTATCAATTATTTCGAAAAAATCGGTGTAAAGTTTGGTGCAAACATCAACGCCTACACTTCGCTTGACGAAACGGTTTATAACCTTTCGGATGTGCCAACCATTCGCGAAACTGTTATCGATAGCGCACTGCTCGTATTGCACGACTGGTCGGGCTTCGTTTCGTTGCTTGATAAAGAAATTGATTCAGAACGCGGTGTTATACGCGAAGAATGGCGTACCGGAGCAGGTGCCGACCGACGCATGTGGAAAGAATCAAACAAGCTCAAATACCCTGGCTCGCAATATGCCAAACGCGATGTAATTGGCGACACAGCTGTCATCAATAATTTCTCTTACAAAACTTTACGCGATTACTACCACAAATGGTATCGTCCGGATCAGCAAGCCATTTTAGTAGTGGGTGATATAGATGTGGACAAAGTAGAGGCCAAAATCAAAGCCATGTTCGCCGATATACCCAAAAAGGAAAATGCTGCAGAACGAACTATTTATCCTATACACGATAATGTTGAACCTATCATTGCCATCGTGAAAGACAAAGAAGCACGCATGACCCGTATTGAACTTGAATACAAACATGATAAGCTACCATTAGAAGTTAAGAAATCGATGTCGGGCTATGTAGTGAATGTCGTTAATAATTTAATATCCTCGATGTTAGGCACTCGTTTCGACGAAATCACTCAGCAGGCCAATGCTCCATTTGTAGGCGGATATGCCTTTTATGGCGAATTGGTAAAATCAAAAGATGCCTTCCAAATGATGGTAGTCCCCAACGAAGGACGTGAACTCGAGGGTCTACAAGCTATCCTGCTCGAAGCAGAAAAAGTAAAACGCTTTGGATTTACCAACTCAGAACTCGAACGTGCAAAAACGAACCTGCTTAAAAGCATCGAAAATTCGTACAACGACCGCGAAAATCAGAAAAACTCCAATTTGGTCAGAGAATATGTGCGTCATTTTACAAGCGACGAAGTGATTCCCGGTATTGAATGGGAATTCCAAACCATGCAAATGTTCTTGCCACGCCTTACTGCCGACATGGTGAATCAAATCGCGAAAAGCTACATCACCGACAATAATCTGATTGTGTCTATCATGGCTCCCGATAAAGAAGCAGTGAAAATACCAACAGAAGAACAGATTAAAGCAGCGATTGACGAAAGTAAAAAAGCAGAGCTGACAGCCAAAGCTGAGGAAGATCTGAACAAACCTCTTATCAGCACCTTGCCAAAAGCGGGTAAAGTGAAAAAAGTGGCTAAAAACGATAAAATCGGTACCACAGAATGGACATTGAGCAATGGTGTTAAAGTTATATTTAAACCTACAAAATTCAAAGAAGACGAAATTCTTTTATCAGCATTCAGCGAAGGCGGACTCTCGAAAGTGAAAAATGTAGCTGATCTGCCTTCGGCCACACTTGCATCGAGCATAGTAGGAAGCAATGGACTGGGCGACTACAATCAGATTGAATTAAACAAATTGCTTACCGGAAAAATTGCTCAGGTTTCGCCGTTTATCGGAGCTTACGATGAAGGTTTTAACGGTAGCTCATCTGTAAAAGATTTTGAAACAATGCTTCAGTTGGTTTATCTTCAATTCACTGCGCCACGCAAGGATGACAATTCGTATGCTGCATTATTAAATATGTATCGTGCAAGTTTGTCAAACATCGCAAGCGACCCACGTAAAGCATTCTCCGATTCGGTGAATACATTGATAAACAACCGCCATGCCCGTACAGTGATCCAAAGCCTGGAAATGCTAGACAAAATAAATCAGGACGTAGCAATAGCCATTTACAAAGAACGCTTTGCCGCTCCAGCCGATTTTACTTTTGTATTTACAGGAAATATTGACCCGGCAAATGAGGGTGTAAAAAATGCAATCTGCACATATCTTGGAGGCATTAAATCGAGCAAAGGAGGCGAAAAATTCACTGACAACAACATTCGCAAGCCTAAGGGAGAAGTGAAAAACTATTTCAGAAAAGAGATGAAAATCAACAAAGCTTCGAACTTCATTCTTTACAGCGCCGAAATGCCTTACAACATAACCAATCGTACGGCTGTGACTGCAATCGGAAGTATTCTGAGCATGAGATATCTTGAAAGCATTCGCGAGAAAGAAGGTGGTTCTTACGGCGTTAGTGTTCGCGGTTCAGTAGGCACCACTCCAATTGCCGATGCAACTTTGCTTATGCAATTCGATACCGATCCAGAAAAACAACAAAAACTGATCGGAATTATCCACTCAGAAGTGAAGGAAATAGTAACTAACGGACCTAAAGCAAGTGATCTGCAAAAAGTGAAAGAAAACATGTTGAAGAAATTCACTGAAGATATGGCCGAAAACAATTGGTGGAACAGTGCTGTAGTACGCTATTATCAGGACAAACTTGACCTTGTTAACGACTACAAAGCCTCTGTAGAAGCACTTACACCCGAACTGATTCAATCGACTTTGAAATCGATTACCGACAAGGGAAATGTGCTTGAAGTGGTGATGTTACCTGCCGAATAAACGCAACAGGCCAATAACAAAGAGGCTGTATCAAAAGCATAACAAACTTTGATACAGCCTTTTTTATGTTCAAACCCAATCAAAAACCCTAAACTTCTGTCGCTGGCCTTTTTTGGAGCATCAATACTTCACCCAAACCAAAACAGACACTGAAATCGCTCATAAAAAAACTGAATAACTCGAAAACGCAATTTGCATCATCCCCACAAAAAAAAAGCAGTTGCCTTTTTATAAGACAACTGCTTCTTCACAGATAGATGAAACACCAAAAGGGTTATTCTTCCTCTTTTTTGGATGCTTCGTATTCCTTCAACA
>JAYFRI010000384.1:0-2094 GCA_034926015.1 Paludibacter sp.
GAAGAACTTGTTGGTACACAGGTTTGCTTTATTGCCAACTTCGAACCCCGCAAACTGCGCGGCATTATGAGCGAAGGCATGATTCTGTCAGCCGAAGATGCGGATGGAAAATTAGTACTTGTGCGCCCGGGTGCTGTAGTAACTAATGGCGTGGGAGTGAAATAAAAATTACTGAATTTAACATGATGAAACTTACAAACTTCACTAAAAGCAATGTTATTACATTGTTATTGAGGTGTCTCATCATAGTTGTTGTGGTGGGGCTGCTAAGGGCATTTTTCTACATTTATAATGCCGACTTAATTCAAATAGAAAGCTGGAGCAATGAATTACCCGCTTTATTGAAAGGCGCATTCATTTTCGACGCTTCCAATCTGTCGATTACATTTGGCCTGTTTGTAATTTTTTCGTTGATCCCTTTCAGATTTCGCTCGGACAAAAGGTATCAATCCTTTCTGTTCATATGCTTTATGATTGGAATAATTGTGTTGGTGGTGCTGAACATCACCGACACAATTTATTTTCATTATGCTCAAAAACGCATCACTTCTGACGAATTCAGCTATTTCAACAACAGCAACACTGCCCTGATAATGCTCATTTCCATTTGTGAGAATTGGTACATGCTGTTGTTGGGTATTGCGCTGATACTCGGGTCTGCCTGGCTTTATAAAAAAATCAAACACAACAGATCTGAATGCTCACAACTTGCTTTTTATATCAGCAACTCACTCTTTCTCATCGTTATGGTATTCGTGTTGATAATTGCCATACGCGGTGGTGTCAGCCGGGCGATACGCCCTATCACGCTGAGCAATGCGTTGCAATTTTCCGAATCTCCGTCCAAAGCTTATATTGTTTTGAACAATCCCTTTTGCATTATTAAAACATTAAATAAAGATCAAAACAATTACAGCAGATATTTTTCCGAACAGGAGCTCGATTCTCTCTATTATCCCTCCCACAAAGGCTCGAACGAACAACAAATGAAGCGCAAAAATGTAGTAATTTTCATTCTTGAGAGTTTCAGTTACGAACATTCAGCTTTTCTGAATCCTCAATTATATCCAGATGGCACAAAGTACACACCCTTTCTCGATTCGTTGATGCAACAGGGATATGTTTTTGATAAATGCTATGCTAATGGACGAAAATCAATCGATGCACTGCCTTCGGTGCTTGTATCAATTCCGTCCTTCAAGACTCCATTTGTATTAACCCAGCAAGCCCTTTCACCCATGAATGGTTTCGGAACACTTTTAGGAAATGAAGGTTGGGACAGTTGGTTTTTTATGGGCTCGGAACAAAGATCGATGGGTTTCGTTGCATTTGCTAAAAGTGCCGGATATAAAAACTTCAGAACCAGAGAGGATTATGAGAAAATAAATGGAAACAAAGATTTTGATGGATACTGGGGAATTTGGGACAAGGAATTTCTATCGTATATGGCCAACGAACTGGGACAGGCCAAACAACCTTTTTTATCCACTACTTTTACGCTCACTTCGCATCATCCTTACGTTATTCCGGAGAAATATAAAAAGATTCTGCCTGCTGGAAAAACAAAACTTCAACAGTGTGTGGCGTATACCGATATGGCTTTAAGAGATTTCTTCTCAATCGCTAAAGATAAGGATTGGTACAAAAATACTATTTTTGTTTTTGTCGCCGACCATGTGAGCCCCGAAGTGTACGCTGCCGAGAATAAAACTGGTATTGGCAATTCACACATCATGTATTTTCTGTATACTCCCGATGGCTCCATTCGGGGAAGAGATGCTGCCGTTACGCAGCAAATAGACATAATGCCAACTGTATTAGGACTCTTAGACTACAACAAACCATATTTTGCTTTTGGAAAAGACCATTTTTCTGAACAAAAAGACAACTTTGCCATCAATTACAATGGAAGTGCTTTCCAGTGGATCAACGACTCCTCCGATTATATTTTCGACGAAAAAACAACCGGCGATACCATCGTTGACCTGAAAGTAAAGGCCTTCGTTCAGCGCTATTATCTGCAAATGGAGAAAAGAAAGTTTGTACTCGACGGTACAAACAAGTAATTATGTTTGTCGTGGTTTATGTTTGTTT
>JAYFRI010000186.1:0-9603 GCA_034926015.1 Paludibacter sp.
CAATTCATTTTGCAACCCACTTGCGACGAAACGCAGAGTGTATTCCTATCGTCTTCGGGAATGTAAACGCTTTCGATAAAATTATTGTCGACTGTCTGAAAAAGGTATTTTTTAGTACCATCCACCGACTCAGCCGCGTGCGAAGGCAAGGTACGACCTACCTCGTACAATTCATTCAGCTTTTGGCGGTTAGCCACCGATATATTACTCATCTCATCGATGCTGAATACTCGTTTTTTGTAAAGCCAGTCAGCAATTTGCTTACCAGTGAACGATGGCATGTTCAGTTCAGTTGCCACTGCTTTTAATTCATCGACAGTTTTGCCGATTAATGCTATTTTTGTCATTTTTACTTTGTCTGTTCTTTTTATCTGCGCTGATTTTTTACACTTCTACTCATTTACCTTTTAACAAGTAAATTTGTTCAGCAAAGATATATTCTCTATCTATAAAAAGAAAACGGAATGAAAATGTTCATTCCGTTTTCTTTTTATAGAAGAATTTTATTTTTAATAGAAATTCAAACGATTGTCAACCATGTTTGATTTATCGCGCAAGTCCTGAGCAACCATATAAGGCAGCGAATAACTTAAACGTGCATTGAGCTGCATAATTTGCATTTTAACATCGAAAGGAGCTGGATTTACCTGAGCATTGGTAGGTAATACTACATAAACTCCTGCATTTCCTTTGATAGGTGCCGAAATTTTGTTTACAGGCAATACCGATACTTTTCCTACTACTGCAGGTTCGTTGCCGGCTACACCAAACTGATAAGCATCGAAGTTGACAGCAGGAGCCGATTTAACGTCGGAACCGATAGCAGCTGCAAGACTTTCGATAGTTGGATATTTGGCTGCCTGAGCAGTAAGATTTTTAATCATTAGCTCAGCTTTTTTGTCGCGCAAAAGTTCGAATTTGATTTGCTCCGACACTTTAGCCAACGGACGATAGCCTTTTTCATTGTTTTCAATAACTGTAGCTACAACAAACTGGTTACCGCAATCGTAAACATCCGACACATCACCTTTTTCGTTTTCGAAAGCCCAACGAACGATTTGACGTGAGTTAGAAATATCAGCTATCCTTTCGGTTGTTTTAAGTACATCAGCAGCAGTGCGTACTTCATATTTATTTTCTTTTGCTCTTTTGCTAAATTCTTTAGCGTTTAATTCAGCTGCAAATTGTTTAGCTTCGTTATAAATCTTACTTACCGATTCGTTACTTGTTGATACTTTAACTTCGAGAATCGCTAATTTCACTTTGCGGCGGGCTGGTGTTTTTTCCATTACCTGCATAATTTGAGTTCCCTGAGCATCTTTCAATGTGAAAACTTCGTTGGTAGCGCTTCCAAAAGCTTTTGAAATCATTTCCTTATCCAATCCCTGCATACCATCTACAATCCAACCTATTTCGCCGCCATTGGCTGCTGTTTGCTGTATTGCAGAGTATTTTTGTGCTAAAGCAGCGAAGTTAGCTCCACTTTTAATAGCCCCAATAATACTGTCGGCTTTAGCTGCATCGTTGGCTGCAAGGTAAATATGACGCAAACGTACTGAGTCGGAGGCCATAATTCCTGATTCAACAACTTTAGCCATTGTGTAGGCATCGTTTTCGAACACCGGACCTGTAAAAGCTCCTGCTCCATTTCCAAAAGCAAAATCTTTCAGATTGGCTGGTACGCTTCTTTCTGAATAAGGTACACCATCGTAACGCACCTCTGAATTCTGATTGATAAAGCCAGCGACATCTGTTGTAGTTTTAAATTCTTCGCTTAGCTTATTCATTGTAGCTTCTGCTTTTTTGAAATCTTCCGGCGAAGGTTTAACGTTGAACACTACATAATCCAATGTACAATTAGCTTCTTGTTTGTAAAGTTCTTTTTGCTTGTTGTAACGTTCTTTGATCTCGCTGTCCGATACTTTCACGGCCGAATCCGGAATAAGGAAATAGGGTTGAACTACGTAGTTCACATCTACACTTGTTTTGGCTGCTTCGTACAGCGTTTTAGCGTCAAGCTTGTTGGCGGTAACTGCTTTCGAAAGCAAAGCATTATACTTTTCCTGAAGAATTGCATTTTTTACAGTTTTTTCCCAGAACAACCAATATGATTTGGCTTTGTCAAGCTGTTGTTTCATTTCTTCGTTTTCGGGAGTTTGCTCCAGACTATTAAGAAATTGCACTAACATTGGACGACTGAACTGGCCATTTTCACCGGCAAAAGCACGACGTTGAGCAATTAACGGGTGAATATTTTTACCGATCAGTCGATCAGAAAGTTCTTCAGCGCTTACAGCCAATCCCATTTTTTCGGCTTCTTCGTTGAGTAATTTTTCATTCACAAGGTTCTCCCACACCGAAGCGCGAAGTTGACTGGTGATTTCCTCGCTCAGATCAGTCTGCCCTGTTTCTATTTTGTAAACTTCAACCATTTGATCGATCATTGCAGCATAGTCGTTGATGTTGATTTTTTCACCTGCAATTTCTGCAACTGTTTCTTTAGATTTGTTGAAAAAGGTTGATCCTTGAGTAAGCGCATCGCCAATGATAAAGGCAAATAATGCAAATCCTACTACGAGCATTAATAAAACCCCCTTGCTTCTGATTTTTCCTAAAATAGCCATGTCTTTAAATTAAGATGTATTTTGTTGTTTATTACTAATTGGATTAGAGGGCGCGAATATACAAAAAAAACCTGTTAGTTTTGCATATTTTGCGTTATTTATAAACTCTAATTATTGTTCTATCTGAAATTCAAGATTTTGCAATTGTGATTTAACTTAACTATTTTTACTTGTTTCCTACAGTTATTTTCACCTGCTCTATCCTGTTGTTGGTTACTTTTACACATTTACAGATAAATCCTTCTATCCTTACAAGCTCATTCAACTTGGGAAAATGCTGGTGGTGATGCAGAATAAACCCGGCGATCGTCTCATAATCATCCGATTCCGGTATGTTTAATTCTAATTTCAGATTTGCATTTTTCACTTCGAGCCTGCCACTGAGAAGGTATTCGTTATCGCCAATTTTCTCGGCAATGTAATCACGGTTATCATGTTCATCTTCTATTTCGCCAAAAATTTCCTCTATAATATCTTCGAGCGTAACTATGCCTGCAGTCCCTCCAAATTCATCCACCACTACTGCAATACTTTTCTTTTGTTGCATAAAAAGTTTCATAAGCTTCTGAGCAGCCATATTTTCGGGCACAATGGGAATCGGATTAATATGCTTTTTCCACTCCTTTTGATGTTCGAACATTTCTGATGAATGAATATAACCAATAATATTGTCGATACTGGTTTTGTAAATCGGAATTTTCGAAAGACCTGTTTCGATAAACGTTTGCTTCAGCGCCTCAAGCGTGCTATTATACTCAAGCGCAATAATCTCTGTTCGTGGCACCGAACAATCGCGCAGTCGGACTTTAGAGAAATCAAGTGCATTCTGAAAGATCTTCACTTCGTTTTCAAATTCTTTTTCGGTCTTATCCTTGTCGAAACTTTCCTGGATTAAATAATTGAGGTCGATGCGTGAAAAAAGACTCTCTTGCAAGCCCGAACTAATGCCAACACCAAAAAGCTTCAGAATACGCATAGAGAACCATGAGCTAAACGTCGAAACCGGATACAGCAAAATATAAAAAGCTAGCAGCAGCCATGAAAAAATACGCAACCAAAGGTTTGGATTTATTCTAAAAATCGTTTTTGGCAAAAATTCGCCGGTAAAAAGAACAATTACTGTGGCTATTATTGCTTGGGAAATTATCATCAGGAAATCATTTCCCAACACAGACAAAGCCGGCTCCAGCATTTTAGCCATCAAAATACCGTAGATAACCAGAGAGATATTATTACCAACCAGCATTGTAGAAATATATTGCTGCGGGTTTCGATAAAAAATGGATAGAATTCCGGAGGCCAGATTCTTTTGCTTTTTATCCAACTCGAATCTTAATTTGTTCGACGACACAAAGGCAACCTCCATTCCCGAAAAGAATGCAGAAAAAACCAGCGCCCAAATAATATAGATTGTATTTTCCAATTTTAACTGAAGAATTTTGAATTTATTGACTGCAAATATACAATAACTAATTGACAATTTTAATTCCCTTTATTTCCATTATTGACTCATCGTGCAAGTTCTTTAGGTCGCCTTCTTCGCAAAGGTTCAAAAATTCAGAAAATATTGATTCCATTGAGCACCTCGAATCAATTCCGCATAGATAGCCACCGGTTTTTCTACTTAAAAAATCAAATTCAACACATATATCTCAATAATCAAAGCACTTTTTCGCTTCGTGAGCAACTTAAATTCAAAAGTTATTGCAAAGCCAATAAACTAATAAACAAATATATAGAAGAATAAAAAACAAATAAAACAATAATAATGGGCACATTGATTTGTAGTTTTAAAAAAAAGCCCTATCTTTGCAACCGCTTTTAAAAAATCAGATCTAGTAGCTCAGCAGGTAGAGCACATCCCTTTTAAGGATGGGGTCCTGGGTTCGAGCCCCAGCTGGATCACTACTTTTAAAAGCAGCTAACAAAGTTGATGATCTAGTAGCTCAGCAGGTAGAGCACATCCCTTTTAAGGATGGGGTCCTGGGTTCGAGCCCCAGCTGGATCACTAAAAAAAACTCTTTTATCAAAACAATTTGAAAAAAGAGTTTTTTTTGTTTTATTACCCACACACAAGTGCATACAACTCTAATTTTTACAACACAAAAAAACTCTAAACATTCATCGCAATTGTATTGCGCTAAATGTTTAAAGTTCTCCTTATAGTGTGACTATTAAAGTCTCTTATGTAAGATGCTTTATTAACTAATAATCATCTTATGTCCCTTACCGTGAAGGTTAACGATGTTTATTTTTTCATCTTTGCTCAACAATTTGCGCAATTTACAGATATAGACATCCATGCTTCTTGAAGTACGGAAATTGTCTTCTCTCCAAATAGTAGTTAAAATGTACTTACGTTCCAAGAATGTATTGGCATTAGCCGCAAGCAATACAAGTAAATAAGATTCCTTTCCGGTAAGTTTTACCGATTCATTTTTTGAAATTAGCAATCGTTTTTCAACATCGAATGTAAATGATCCGATTTTGTAGGATGGAACGCTCATAAGCGCTTTCAAATTTTCATCCAATCCAAGAAGAACGAGTTTTTCAGTTTCGATTTTCATATTCCTGTTTGTTTTTTAGTGAGTTGTGATAGATAGTTTATTATTGCTTTTTATTTTTTTCTCTTGATATAAAAAAGTACAATACATTGCCAACAAAAGCTACGCATTTTTCACATCGAAACATCTGATGCTTAACGTACTGTATAATGTAAACATTTTGTTAAAAAGAAAGTTCAGATAAACTTTGACATTTTGTTCTTTTTTTTCAATTTTGTTGTAAAACAAGTATAAACTCTTCAAAATTCAGGTTGGGACTATTATAAATCAACGCTTCATGCTAATTTTTATTTTTCACTATAACAATATAAATGTTCATTTTGTTTTTTATGATAATAAAAAACAAAAATTTATAAATCAACAATGCAAAATCATGCTGCCATTGCGAACGCTATCGCAACAACAGACTTACAAATAGCAGATTGTATTCAAAACTAACAAAAAATATTTTCATGTCCATCTCAGAACATAGGTGCTGCCTTTGACAGTCTGGAATTCGATCAGGTAAAATCCATTTCCCACGCTAACCGACCGAAGTCCATGCCCCTTCAATTCCATGGGTTGATTCGTAATAACCCGACAATACTTCCCACTATTGGACCTGATTGAGGCGTCCTTAAGCATTTGTTCCGACCAATGTAGCGAAACTTCAAAATTACCACGTGCTTTAAGACCCGAAACACTTCCTTCGCTCCATTCCGAAGATAATGCCGGAAGCAGCCGCATCTCAGTTTCGTCGGACTGCAACAACATTTCGGCAACTGCAGCCGTTCCTCCAAAATTACCATCAATCTGGAAAGGAGGATGTGCATCCAGTAAATTCGGGTAAGTACCACCACCGCTTTTCTTATCTGCACCTTTATAGTCATCCGGATCCACATACCTCAGCAATTCACGAAACATTTTATAGGCTCTGTTGCCATCCCACAACCGCGCCCAGAGGTTAATACGCCAACCTTTGGACCATCCTGTGGTATCGTCGCCCTTTATCTCTAAAGCCACACGCGACGCTTGTGCCAGTTCGGGTGATTTCACCGGGGAGATATGCTGACCCGGATACAGTCCGAACAAATGAGACTGATGCCTGTGTTTAGGATCTTCATCAGACCAGTCGTGATACCATTCCTGCAGGCTTCCATCCTTCCCTATCTGGTATGGATATAAATGCGACAATGCACTTCCTACCGAGTCGGAAAAAGCATCATCAACCTTGAGAATTTTGGCAGCCATTAAGACCTGTGAAAACAACGTTCGTATCATTGCCAAATCGGCTGTCGCACCATACAAAGTCGAACCAATGAACCCATCAGGGGCGACGTACTTATTCTCGGGTGATGTGGAAGGCGAAGTAACAAGGTTTCCTTTTCCATCGTCCACCAACCATTGCAAACAAAACCTGGCCGCACCTTTCATCAACGGATAAGCTTTCAGTCGAAGAAACTCATCATCCATCGTAAACTGATAATGTTCCCACAAATGGGTACTTATCCAGGTGCCGCCCATATTCCAGCACGCCCACGAAGGATCACCTTCACCAAAATTCCCCACAGGATTACTCATGGCCCAGATGTCGGAATTATGGGCAAGACACCATCCTTTGCAACCATAAAAATTGCGAGCCGTAACAGCACCTGTTTTCGCAACATTCTCAATAAATCCAAGCAATGGACGATGCATTTCGGATAAATTGCAAATTTCAGCAGGCCAGTAATTTTCCTCCACATTGATATTTGTAGTATAATTACTGCTCCATGGCGGACGCATGTACGGATTCCAGATACCCTGCAAATTAGCAGGCACACCGGGAGTACGCGAACTCGAAATCAGCAAGTATCTTCCAAAATTAAAATAAAGCACTTCAAGCTGCTTATCCTCCTTACCTGTTGCATACCGTTTCAAGCGTTCGTCGAGTGGCAATTCCGGAGCTGTAGAATTACCAAGCCAAAGAGACACCCTATTGAAATAGGTCTGGTAATCGGCCACATGATGCTCGCGCAATTTATTCAATTGTTTTTTAAATGCACTTGTCATATTTACTGTAGCCTCCGCTACATCATCAAGCCCTTCGGTTGCCGGGTTTTTATCAAAGCCATTAAAACTTGTGGCAATGCTTATATAAATAACAGCTTCTGTTGCTTTTCTTACACCAATAGTCGTATCAGTTTGAACAACAACTCCACCTTTGTTTTTTATCTTATAAATGGTCGTGAAGCGGGTACCCCGTTGATGGTCGAAAACAACTGCATCTTTCTCCTTCGCCACGTAACTTGGCTCCGCATGAACGGGCGCATTACCACGAGCCGTTAAGGTCTTGTCATTGACACTCAGTTTATAATTCAACTGACTATTGAACCTAACGTCGAAATTCAATGTACTCTTTTTATCTGCTTTAACTTTAATAATAAGCATTTTATCTGGATAAGAGACAAAATACTCACGTTCAAAGTTCACTCCATCAACATTGTAATTTACTTTCGAAATCGCATTTCGCAAATCAAGTTCACGCCGGTAGCCTGAATAATTTCCTCTATGATCAAAATCGATCAGAAGTGTACCCAAAGGCGCATAAGATTGCGAAAAAGAGCCCTGCACTTTTCTGTTAAGCTGTTCTGCAAGTGCATAATTTTCATTCCTGAGCGCTTCGCGAATGGCAACTATATTTTTCCATGCATCCGGCTGCATATCAGCTACCACTGGCTCTCCGGTCCAAAGCGTTGCATCATTCAGATAAATCTTCTCTGCCTGAGGCGAGCCAAACACCGTAGCTCCTATCCTGCCATTTCCCATCACAAACGCTTCTTCAAAAAACTGAGCAGGCTTATTGAAAAATAGTTGATCCGGGCTTGCAGCATTCAAAAAATTAATGGCTGCTACTACTAACACAGCAATAGTAATCAGATGTTGCTTCTGCCTTTTATCCATTTGTTTTCTTTAGGAATTGAATTTAAAACAAAAATGAACCAATGCTATATTTTTTTTACAAATATACAAAACGTTGAACAATTAACAAAATTTCAATGAAAAATCAACCCTTCTTTCTCAAAACAAACAAACAAACAAACAATCGGGAGGTTGCATTGACAATTTAAACAAATTAAGGTCGTAATTCCATTTCGACGGATGGCTTTCATACAGACAAATTAAAAACCGTTCTACCTCAAATCAGTTTGAGGCAAAACGGTTATAAATTCATTCTCAGATTTAATTTGCTTTAATCTGAAAAGCAAATCTAATCCTTGAACTTAGCAGCTAAAAACTCACGGTTCAAACGGGCAATGTGCGAAATAGAAATTGCTTTCGGGCATTCAGCTTCGCAAGCCCCTGTATTAGTACAGTTTCCAAAGCCAAGTTCGTCCATCTTAGCAACCATTACTTTAGCACGGTGCGAAGCTTCTACTCTACCTTGTGGCAACAAAGCCAACTGACTTACTTTTGCTGCAACAAAAAGCATAGCAGAACCATTCTTACAAGCAGCAGCGCAAGCACCACAACCAATACATGAGGCTGCATCCATAGCTTCGTCGGCATTCACTTTCGAAATTGGAATAGCATTACCATCGGGAACACCGCCGGTATTAACCGACACATAACCTCCGGCCTGAATAATTTTATCGTAAGCACTGCGATCTACTATCAAATCTTTGATAACAGGAAAAGCTGCCGAACGCCAGGGCTCGATGGTAATTGTTTCACCATTTTTGAAACGGCGCATGTGCAACTGGCAAGTCGTAGTTTCACCATCCAAACCGTGTGGATGTCCATTTATATACAAACTACACATACCACAAATACCTTCGCGGCAATCGTGATCGAATGCTATAGGTTCTTTACGTTCTTTTACTAATTTCTCGTTCAACACATCCAGCATTTCAAGGAATGAGCTATCTGTTGATACATTGTCCATTTTATAGGTTACAAATTCACCTTTGGCTTTAGGACCTGCCTGACGCCATATCTTAAGCGTTACGTTTATACTTTTTTCCATGAGATTACGCTTTATAATTACGTTGTTGACGTTTCACAAATTCATATTCTAGTGACTCTTTAAGCAATACCGGTTCTTCACCTTCTCCGTTAAATTTCCAGCACGAAGCAAAAGAGAACTCTTCATCATTACGAAGCGCTTCTCCCTCCGGAGTCTGGTATTCTTCACGGAAATGACCTCCACACGATTCTTCGCGCATCAATGCGTCCCGAGCCATCAATTCACCTATCTCGATAAAGTCGGCAACACGTAATGCTTTTTCAAGCTCCACATTCATATCGCCACTTACACCCGGAACATAAACTCTTGTCCAGAATTCTTTACGAATGGCTTTAATTTTATCTAAAGCTATTTGTAAACCTTCTTTGTTACGTCCCATTCCTACAAAATCCCACATTACCAATCCCAGTTCACGGTGAATAGAATCTAC
>JAYFRI010000043.1:0-4698 GCA_034926015.1 Paludibacter sp.
AATGACAAAGTGCATCTCTAATACATGTTTCGTTATAACAAAAGGACATTTTTAATAAGCATTTGCAGCGTCAGGACTGTAATGATACACTTAATTTAAGTAAGAAAATTGCTGCATTTGTCCAAAATAGAACGACCATAGTTAAAATATTTGTTCTGATGAGGACAGATCTGATTTCGGGTATATTTAACGTTTAAAGTCAATTTATACACAGTTTAATGGGTTAAATCAATAAAAAACAAAAATAATGCATTGAAAATTTGGCTCGTACCTACTTGTTTTTGTTATTTTGCACCCGATTTGGAAAAAACGACACTTACTTATTCATTACACTATGTCAAAAAACCTCGTTATTGTAGAGTCACCTGCTAAAGCTAAAACGATAGAAAAATTTCTCGGAAGCGATTATCATGTGATGTCCAGCTTTGGCCATATCCGCGATTTGGCCGAAAAAGGCATTGGGATTGATTTTGAGAATAATTACGAACCGCAGTATGTTGTATCTACCGATAAAAAGAAAGTGGTTTCGGAGTTGAAGAAAGAGGCAAAATTGGCAGAAGTTGTATGGCTTGCTTCCGATGAGGACCGCGAGGGAGAGGCCATTGCATGGCATTTGTTCGAGGAGTTAAAGCTGAAACAGGCGAATACAAAACGTATTGTATTTCATGAAATTACAAAAGAAGCAATTCTTCACGCCATTGAAACTCCACGTTCGATAGATATAAACTTAGTTGATGCACAGCAAGCCCGTCGTGTACTCGATCGCATTGTAGGTTTCGAACTTTCGCCTGTACTGTGGCGCAAAGTACGTCCATCTCTATCGGCTGGCCGTGTACAATCGGTGGCCGTTCGTCTCATTGTAGAGCGCGAACGTGAAATCAACCAGTTTGTACCCGAGAGTGCCTACAGGGTAAATGCAATTTTCAAATCGCAGGATATTAATGGTCAGCCCATAGAACTTAAAACCGAACTACAACAACGTTTTGCAACAAAAGAAGAAGCCCTGGCTTTCCTCGAAAAATGTAAAACATCGCAGTTCTCAATTGATAGCATTGTCACCAAACCGGCTAAAAAGTCGCCGGCACCACCTTTTACTACATCAACATTACAACAAGAGGCTGCCCGTAAACTTGGTTTTTCGGTGGCTCAAACCATGCAGGTGGCTCAACGATTGTACGAAGCCGGTAAAATTACCTATATGCGTACCGACTCGGTAAATCTTTCCGATTTAGCCATTGGAACTTCGAAAGCCGAAATTATAAGTATGGCGGGTCAGAAATATGTACACACCCGTCGTTTCAATACAAAAACAAAAGGAGCTCAGGAAGCGCACGAGGCCATTCGTCCGACCTATATGAACGCTCACACAGTAGATGGAACAGCTCAGGAAAAAAGACTCTACGAGTTGATATGGAAGCGCACGATTGCTTCTCAGATGTCGGATGCTGAGCTCGAAAAGACTTCTATATTTATAAATGTATCAAACAGCGAACATAAATTTGTAGCTACAGGCGAAGTGATTGTTTTTGATGGTTTCCTGAAAGTATATCTCGAATCGACAGATGATGAGCAGGATGCAGAAAATGATTCTTTGTTGCCTGCTATGAAAGCCGGAGAACAACTGAAACCAAACGAAATTGTTGCACAGCAACGTTTCTCACAAAAACCTCCACGTTACAGTGAGGCAAGTTTGGTGCGTAAACTTGAAGAACTCGGCATTGGTCGTCCTTCTACTTATGCACCTACTATTTCGACAATACAGAACAGGGCTTATGTTGAAAAAGGCGATCGGCCGGCCGATCAACGAAACTTCAATGTATTAAAACTTAAAGCTGATAAAATTTCGGATCAGATAAAAACTGAAAATACAGGCGCTGAAAAATCAAAACTCTTTCCTACCGACATAGGTATTGTAGTGAATGATTTTCTGACAGAAAATTTTCCGGATATTTTGAGCTTCGATTTCACTGCCAATGTGGAAAAAGAATTTGACCATATTGCAGCTGGTAAAATCAATTGGACAAAATCAATCGACCGTTTCTACAAGAAATTCCATCCGATTGTGGAAGATACAATGAAAAATTCCGAACGTCAGGTAGGCGAACGTATTTTAGGTGTAGATCCTGTAAGTGGCCGTCAGTTATCCGTAAAAATTGGTAAGTTTGGCCCTCTTGCACAAATAGGCACAGCCGAGGAGGAAGAAAAACCTGTTTTTGCATCTTTGCTGCGCGATCAATCCATCGAAAGTATTACACTTGAGGAGGCACTCGAATTATTTAAATTGCCACGTCAGTTAGGTGAGTATGAGGAAAAAGTGATGACAGTGGCCATTGGTCGTTTTGGACCTTACATTCGTCACGATGGTTCGTTTTATTCATTGCCAAAAACCGACGACCCGATGGAAGTAAGCGCAGAGCGTGCCATCGAAATCATTGAAGAGAAACGCGAAGCCGAACGCAACCGTTTGATATGTAATTTGGGCGAAAATAATGAAATTCAGGTGTTGAATGGACGTTTTGGTCCGTATTTTACCTACGATAAAATAAATTACAAGATTCCTAAAGGTACCGATCCGGCTACATTGACTTTTGAAAAATGCAAGGAATTGATGGCGGCTCAGCCTGATGCAGGAACGAAAAAGAAAGGTTTCGGAAAGAAAGCTGCTGCGACCAAAAAACCGGCTGCAACCAAGGCTGCGACTAAAAAAACAACCAAGTCGAAAAAATAATCGCTGATTTCGGGTACTATTATTGCTGTTTTTGAGTTTATAATTTTAAAAATATAAATTACAATGAAAAGATTCATCATAAGTGCTGCATTATTTACGTTCGTCCTAAGCCTGAGCGCTCAGGGAAATTCAACAGCCGAGGCACAGTCGGCTATCGTGTACGCGTTGCCAAAAACCGAACTTTCGGTTGATGTTGAAATAGAGAAAACAACATTGAAACCTGGAGCATATTATCAGTATTCCGAGCGATATCTCGCCACTAATCAGGTGATTTTAGAAAATAAAGTGAGTTATCGCATCAAAGATATTACAGTTAAATGGCATTCGATTCCTGATGTAAGGAGAACTTATAGCCTGACGCCCGACAAAAAATCGAACCTGAGACTGATAACTGTCAATGCTCAGGGCTTGTTGTGTGGCATCAATGTGCCTGTGACCGAAAAACAGCAAAAAATCAATCCAACCAAATCGTTCGTTGCTGAAACCCCAACCGAAACCAAACTTTTACCTTTGGGAGAAGAATATTTGATGGCAGGTTCGACGGCTAAACTGGCCGAAGGTGTTGCTAAACAAATTTACAGAATCAGAGAAAGTAAAATGAGCTTGCTTACCGGCGATCTCGAACATTTGCCTGCCGACGGCGCTTCGTTGAATACAATGTTGCGTGAGTTAAATAAAATGGAGAAAGAACTGACAGAGCTTTTTGTTGGAAAAACAACAGTAGAAGTGTTGAAACACAGCATTAATATAGTGCCAGATTCGGCTACAAACAGCAAAGTTATTTTTCGTTTTTCGGCACTCAAAGGCTTAGTGGCATCGGAAGATTTGAGCGGAAATCCATATTATATAAGCTTAATTCCGGAAAAATTGAGTGTTCCGGAGAGTGAGCAAAGAGTAACGAAAACACAATCGGCATTATATACTGTATTGCCGGCAAATACAGCTATAACTATAGGTGATGGTGTGAAAACGCTTTATAGCAATAAAATTCTTATCCCTCAATTGGGTCCGGTGGTTCCGTTTTCGTTGGATTTGTTCAGCGAGCCTACTTCTAAAGTGTACGTCGAAGCACAAACCGGCCGATTGTTGAGAATTGAAAAATAATTTTCTGACTAACCTTCATCAAACAAGTAATCACCGAAAATGTCAGAACAACCAACTGTTCAGGTAAATAAAACTGTTTATTTTTATCGCCAACGTCCCGAAATGTTGAAATACATTCCGGTAGATGCACAACGAATTTTAGAGGTCGGATGCAATGATGGTACGTTTTGTTCCACGCTCCGACGCAGCGACAGGGAACTTTGGGGCGTGGAGTTAAATCCTGAAGCCGGAGAAAAAGCGAAGAAAGTTTGTGACCATGTTCTGATTGGTGATTTTAATGAAGTATTCTCTCAGCTTCCACAAAATTATTTCGATTGTGTGATTTTCAACGATGTGTTGGAGCATATTTATTCGCCCTGGGATACAGTTCGGGATGTAAAGCTTTTGTTGTCGCCTACAGGGGTATTGGTAAGTTCAATTCCCAATTTCAGGTACATTTCCAATTTGATTACCGAAATTCTGTTCGAGGGAGAGTTCCGTTATAAACCTGAAGGTGGCGTTTTGGATGATACTCATATCCGGTTTTTTACGCCCAAAAGTATGCGTCGAATGTTTCGCGAACAGGGCTACGAAGTGCTTGTCAACGAAGGACTCAACCCCTGCAAAAGTTGGAAAGAAAAGCTGTTTATTACACTTACATTCGGCTTTTTGAAAGATGCACGCTATAAACAATTTGCCACAGTTGCTAAACCGATTCAAAAATGAGTGCTCCACTTGTTTCAATAATTACTCCAACTTATAATCACGAAAAATATATTGGTGACTGTATTCGTTCTGCTCAGGATCAGACTTATACAAACTGGGAAATGATCATTGTAGACGATGGAAGTACCGACAACACTTTTACAATTGCTCAAGCAGCAGCG
>JAYFRI010000383.1:0-7942 GCA_034926015.1 Paludibacter sp.
TTCGAGAGTTTCTTCAATGCATCTTTTTTGGCGGAGAAATTTATTCCGCGCCCCGATATTTCCAGTGTTTTTCACTTTAAAGATTGCCCCTTGATATTGGGCGAAACAAACATACAGCTCGAACCATTTTTTGCCGCGCCCATTATTCCTAAATCCATTGTGCTGAACTTTCACGGAACGATGGACACGTTTATAATTATTTGCAAACCAACGGTTTTTTCGCGCGTTTTCTATATTGACCTGACTCCCATTTCAAAACGAAGCATTGACTTGCCAGACACTATTTTTCAGCCGCTTTGGAACGAATTATCACAACTTAAAACCACCGATGAACGAATAAATCATTTTACCGATTTCGCAAACTCCTTTCAACAAACACCCTATCAACCTGATGTCATTGATGTTTTTTACGATAAAATTATGGAAAAAGGCACAACAACATTATTAAAAGACATTGTAAAAGATTGTCCTGCCTGTCAACGTACATTGGAACGAAATTTTATAAAACGCACGGGCGTTACGCCCAAAACACTGATGCGGATAGTGCGTTTGGACTATCTGTGGACTAAAATCAAAGACGAAAAAGCCATAGATTATCAAGAGTTGGTTTTTGATGGGAACTATTTCGACCAAGCCCATTTTATTAATGATTTCAAATCCATTATTGGCGAAACGCCCAATTATTTTTTCAAACGAAACCTGCAAATTACAAAAATGTTTTCCGGCAGAGCCGAAGGAACCCTACAGTAACTTGTCGCTTTTTTACAATCACACCATTTTATAGCAACCTAATTTTGCACTTAAACTCACTTAATTGCAATATTAATACAGTTTTGTTATGAAAAAGGCGATAGTTTTTATATGTGGCTTGTTTTTAACGACAAGCATACAAGTTTCAGCCCTGTCATGGCTTGAAAAAATGGGCAACCGAGTAAAGGAAAAAGTTGTAGAAAAGGTGGAGCAACGTATTGAAGACAAAGCCGATGCTGCTGCCGACAAAGCGTTGGACAAATCGGAAGATGCGGTTAAAAAAGCCGGTAAGAAGAAAGGAGAAAAACAAAATTCCTCTCAAAGCAATAAAAACGGGAATGCGGATACAACGTTTTCTAATTCATCCAAAACCGATGTTTCGTACGCCAAATACGATTTTGTTCCCGGTAATGAAGTCATTTTTGAAGACGATCTGAAAGGTGAACGCAAAGGCGAGTTCCCGAGCAAATGGGACTTGATAGAAGGCAATGCCGAAATAGCCCAAATCAATGGCGAAAACGTCATTGCACTCGTAGGTTACACCTACATAACGCCTTTATTCAAAGAAAAATCCTTTAAACTCCCCGATGAATTTACGCTTGAATTTGACTTGTTTATTGATGGCAACGAAGGCGAAACCAGCGTTGAATTTATGAACAGCAACGATGAAGTAATTGCAAACTCACTTTTTTGGAAAGACAACACCCGATTCCTCTTCAATTGGAACAACAATGCCAACGAAAAAACCAGCGAAGATACCTACGACAACAGTAAGGGATGGCACCATTACGCTTTATCGTTCAACAAACGGGCGATAAAAGTATATATGGACTCCAAGCGTGTGGCAAACATACCCAACATTGCCGAAAAACCGGCAAAAGTAAAATTCTTTGCTCGCGGACCGGAAGACAACAGCGCAACACATATCAAAAACATTCGCATTGCCAAAGGCGCCGTTCCGTTGTATGACAAACTTTTGACCGACGGCAAAATCATTACCTACGGAATTACTTTTGATGTGGGCAAAGCCACCATTAAACCGCAATCAATGGGAACCATTAACGAAATTTTCAGCATACTTCAAAAATATCCCGACCTGAAATTTTCGGTAGAAGGGCATACCGACAACACCGGAAACGCCGCCGCCAACCAAACCCTTTCGGAAGCCCGCTCTAAAGCCGTGCGTGACAAATTACAACAATTGGGTATTGACTCCGCTCGACTTTCCGCCAAAGGACACGGAATGAGCAAACCGATAGACTCCAACGAAACGCCCGAAGGCAGAGCCAAAAATCGCAGGGTTGAGTTTGTGAAACAGTGAGAGCAAAGTCAAACTTGTTTGAACTTTGCCGAGTCGTGAAACAAATCAACGAAGTTAGTTTGTCAAGCTGTGAGCCAGAGCCAAAACGAAATTGTGAGCTATGTCGAGCAGCGAAGACAAGTCAGTGAAACCAAATTATAAAAGTTAAGTATCAGGAATTTAATTGATTATGATAAGTAAACAACGTTATTTTTTTTTATGTGCAATTATGCTTGTTGCTTATTCTGTCCTTCAAGCACAATCCACTCCCGAAGCCTTTTTGAGTCAATTGCCAAGTCCGCCCACCGGTAATTGCACAGCAGATAGAGCAGAAATTGACCGATTTAGCGATAGAATTTACAAAGTGCAAGAACAAATCCGCCAAACCATAGACCGTATTCACGCCGATGCACAGGCAGATACTGGAAAGAACAAGAATAAAATCGTGTCAAACGCCATTCGTCAATCAGGATTGAATAAATCTGATGTGCAAAAACTGCAAAACTCAAACGGCAACGAAGCCGAAGGACGAAAAGCGGCAGAAAAGGTGATTAGCGAACAATACGGAATTTCAATGCAGGAATTAGAAACAGTGGGCGAAATGAGCGATGCCGAACAGGAAAAGTGGGCGCAGCAGTATGCCGACCAAATGAAAAACAAGGCGATGAAAAATCCGCAAGCCGCAACTAAAAAAGGCGACAACGCCAAACGGCTGTTCAACCTTGCTAACGAGCAAAAACTACTCGGTGAACACATTACAAAACGTATGAACCGTGTTTCACAGATTTTTAAAAATGTGGAAATGCAGGACACGATAGAAACCCGTAAATTGGAAGAAAAAATTCGTCCGCTCGAAAGACTGCTCTGTTCGGGAATATGTTCCGATGCCGAAATTGCCCGTTCCAACGCCGCCGAAAAACAAATTCACGCCGCAAAAATTGAATATTGCCAAAAAATGTCGCCCCTACAAACCGACGCCATTGAGCAATACTTAACCACCGTAAAATCGCTTTTGCCCGATTACCGTAAACTTACAAATATTCAAAACGAAATAGCCACTTTGCAACAAATAGGCGAAATAGTACCTGCTGATTTAAGTTGCTATTCGGCAATTGACGACTATGCCGATATGTTGTCGTCTGCCTATAAATATTGGGTAGGAAAGTTTAATAAATAAAAAATTATCCGCAATGATGCGTAAACACCTCTTTATATTACTTTTTGCAGTTTCAAATATAGCTGTTTTCGGTCAGCAGTATTCGCGTAAAACCGTGACTGTGGGCGAAGACGCATTTTTACCCTACATAAAAGGAAAGATTGTAAACAGAATACCCAAAAATGACATAAATTCTCAAAAAATAGTTGCCATTTTACAATTACAGCCGAGTGTAAATACGCCGCAAGGCTACGAAGTGGAAACATACAGCAACGGAACTAACGGCATATTGGATATGTATTTTAAGCCATATCTATTGGACGAAGGAGAAATCGTGAGCAAGTCGGGCGGCAATGTCAGTTTTTATTTCAATAATATAACCTCTATTCTCGGACATCCATTGCAATCGGGCATTGGCGAAATTTATACCGCACCTGTAAAAATCGCCAATTTTATGGGCTATCCCATTTATAGACACGAAGAACGTGAAGCTACTGCAATTTACAAAGGCAATGAACCTCTGTTTTTACCTGTTTTGCAAGAAGAATACCTTACAGCGCTGATAAAAGCCGAAGAAAAAAAGCAAAAGAATAATGGATCAACGACTTCTGCAAGCGAAAATCAGAAAGAAATAGAGAAAGCATATCAGGAACTGCTGAAAACCGATAAAACTGCTGCCGAAGAATTTAGGAAAGAAATGGAAAGCCACCGGAAAGACTTGGCTCAAAATAATATCGCAGAAGATTTGACAACTTCTTACAAAAAAGAATTAGCCCGCCTATCGCCTGCCGAAAGAAAAAAACAGGCTTTTTATGCAACTTATGCAATGGAGAAATACGGCAATTTTTCGGGACTTGTTCCCGAAAGCGAAACGGAAAATGCGCAACCGTTAATCAAACCCAACTACAAGGCAATATCTAAAAATACAAACAACAATATTCGCTTAATAGTAGTAAAATGGAAATTGAGCTACAACGAATACCCGTATTCGCCACGTTATTACCAACCCCAAAACAAACTCGGCTACACACTTACCGATGATAAAATTCACGAATTATACCACAATCAAACTATTTGGAAACGGATTATTCAAGAAGTAGAATAAACAAACTCCCTAAGAATTATTGTTTCGTCCAGAAATAGTACCTTTGCAGAGCCAGCAATAATAACAAAAATATACTCAGAACAAACCCCCTACATAAAAAATAAGTTACAGGCTGCTAACACAGGCTATATGCAATGGCGGATTAAGTTCTCGTATCAAACTTTTTCGTATTTTTGTAGTGTGGTACTTCGTGCAAACGGCGTGCAAAAAATCCGCCAGTGCTCATAGCCTCACTCGTTATGGCCTATAGTAGAAAAAAACAACTTCGATCTTAAATATTAAAAAAGATAAAGCCTATAAATATTTTCATTTATAGTTAATTTTTAAAATTTCAAATTGAATATATACATATTAAACCATAAAAAATCAATATCTTATGAAATCTATTTTAATTTACAGGAAAAGGATTTTTATACTATTTATGCTTATTATAGGCATATCTCGGTTATATTCTGCTACAAAAATTAATCCCGTTGCAGGTATTGATACGATTCCGATTCACAATATGATTAATGTGCTGAGAGTGACGAATAAAGCTTGGAATACACCTGATTTTTCAACATTCAACTATGCATTTAATGTATTGACTTCAGGTGAATACTCTACTCAAAAACCCTTTGACGCATTGCCTTTCGACTGTGGTTTTGTGTCGGCTAATGGAACGATAAATATAAGTGCTCCAACAACTGCGGCACAACTTGCAGTATTTAAAGACATTAATAAAGCTGCCGTCTACTACCTTTGTCAGGCTTATATGTATTATTTTTATCAAACATCCGGTTTACCATTGTTGCTAAAGGTGGGATTTCCTGCTTATGAATCAAGTCTTGACCCTTCAGATGCAGTAATTAAAACGGCTGTAAATGCTTATGGCGGAACATTTCCGTCATTTGACGTATTGAATAACCCGACTACTTTTGTAGCTAATAATGGGTGGACTATTGCTTACGCTTTTGGTGAATTTATGAATGCTTATAAAAACTGGGGGTATCCAATGATTATAAACGTTACAGCCAATTCATTCGATGCATATCCGGGGTGGTTTAATACGGATAATCTAAAAGGGTTACTTGATGATTTTAACCGTTATGCCTATGCACGTTTTCTTGAAACAAATGAAACATTGCGTATAAAACTTATACAGGAGACAGAACATTTTCGAATATATACCAGACAACACGAAGTTGATGTAAACTTTCCGTATTTGCCCAATTCATTGGAAAATGCCTATCAAGAATTCTCTACAAACTACGACACAAAAGCTTATGGAAAACTTTCGGTTTATACTTTATCTGGTTGCTCCGACGCAGTTATTGAAGGAATTGCCTGCGACCCTAATTCAACGGTTTTAGGGGGAACAGCTTGGCCATCAGGCATTCATTTTGGATGTTATGCGTCTGTAGATCAATTAAAAGATGTAAATAGTATGGGACGACATGAATTGGCACATGCTTTTCAGGGTTTTATGCCTATGGGCGATGGCACACAATGGCTTGGAGAAGGTTTTGCATTTTTCAGTGATGCCGGACCATTTAATGCAGATTATTCAAATATGGGTTTGGGAACAGGCTTTTGGAAACAGATGTTAATCTCATCGCTTGAACGAGGAACCAAATTCTTTGGACATCGTCCCACTTACGAAGACACCAAAATATATCCCGGCTATGAAACAGATTATGGGTATAAATATTTAGGGTGGTATCTGTGTGATTTTATTTACCGAAAAGGTGGATATAAAGCATTAAAAAATGTCATGTTGGGCGATTTAGCCGGATACCAAAAAATAGGTTATGCTTCAGGACAAGCCATCATGGATGCCCTCTATTTTGATTTTGAAGTACGACTACAAAACAGGTCAGTTGCGACGCTTATTACTCCAAGGATGAATGCAGATGAAACTTCATCGTCTGTAAAAATCAGTTGGGCTCCACTAAGTTCAACGATTAAACTCAATGTTGCTGTATCGACGGATAATGGTACAAACTGGACAACTATCGTTACTAATACTACGGACACTGTATGCAGTTGGAATGATGGAAATTATGTTGGTAAGTTTTTGATTAAACTCTCTACACCCGAAGTTTTTGATTATCAAACAACTTATGGCCCGTTTAATAAAATTGATTTAGGAAAACCCCTGATTAATTTCCCTATTGGAAATGAATTCCTGATTGCCGGAGATACGGTAAATATATCGTGGGCAAATACCACCTTATCAAACCTTAAATTTGAATTTTCAGGGAATAATGGTACAAACTGGTCAACCATTAATAGTTCGGTTCCTTCATCAGTATTGAATTATAAATGGATAGTTCCGTGGACTATATCCAATCAATGCAAAATAAGAGTTTCGGATGCTGCAAATTCAACGAACAACGATCTGAGTGATAATAATTTCACGATATTAGCACCCAATATGATTGGCGGACCATATTTGTTTGATAAGAACACTATTGCTTTACTGCATTTCGATAATGATTTAAACAATCGTTCGCATCTTTCGGGTAATGGAATTGGGTTGGAAACCAATATTGTGAATGATGCCACACTTTCAAGTATGTTGGGAAATTGTTATAAAACTTCTTCAGTGATATCAATTCCTCACCATTCAAATCTGAGTTTAACGGGCGACTGGACTATTGAAGCATGGGTAAAGCCAACTTCATTTCATCCAAATGCCAACATGTATATCCTAACAAAGCCGGGTGATAGCAATGCTTATGCATCGAACTATTCAGTAGAAATAAATCCATGGTGGGGAAATGTATTTCATGGTTTTTATTTTTCAGATGCAAGTTCCCGAAATGGAGTCAGTAATTATTCACTCACTTTGAACCAATGGTATCATATTAGCTTTATTCGGGATACCAAAGCATCAGAGTTACAAATTCTGATTCATGATAAAGACCGTAAATTAGTTGCTCAGCAATCAAATTCATATATAGGCGCAACCACCTTTCTCAATTCAAAGGACTTATTGATTGGGAGTGGAATAGATGGTTATATTGACGAAGTAAGAATAAGCAATGTGGTTCGGAGTTTTGCTTCTACGGATGTTGATTCACCGGTCGAAAATAAATTATTGTCTGTATACCCGAATCCATCAAAAGGGCTCGTAAAATTACACTTGCAACCAGATGCATTAAATTCAGAACTATATATTACCAATACGGCAGGGCAAATTGTATTTAAAATGAAAATAACTTTTATAACAGATTTTTCAATCGATTTGTCTTCCGTTAGTAAGGGAATTTATTTCATCCACATTGGAGGCGATGGTAAACAAAGTCAGAAATCGAAATTGATAATTCAATAAAATAGTTTTCGCGGCAGGAAACAAAGAAATAGAAAAAATATCAACTATTCTTCGTGGCTGACGGACTTTCTTGAATTCAGACAACTTTGTGCTGACTGACAAGACAACAAAATGAATAGATTTTCAACATTTAATCAGCCGACAACAGAACGACAGAAGGAAAACTAAACTACAGGCCATAATACTTATGCTTCCTGCGGTCGGGACGACCCAGCAAGGAAGCGTCGGTTGAACCGTATTAGCTTCGCTGATTTTCAATTCCCGCTTGCAGGAAGCTTGATTTAACGAGCGTTAAGAAGAAAAAGTATTTATGGA
>JAYFRI010000210.1:0-4277 GCA_034926015.1 Paludibacter sp.
CGTTCTGAATCAGCGGACCCCAACCACCACCGGTTTGTTCTTTGTAAAATCCGGCAGCTCCGGGACCATAAAGGTTCTGAATTTCAGGGATACGAACTGCATTATCAACTTGTAAGCTCGCATTTAGATTCACCTTAATTGAACCTTCTTTACCACTTTTGGTTGTAATCATAATTACACCATTAGCAGCTTCCTGACCGTACAATGCCGAAGCTGCAGCACCTTTAAGTACTGTCATGTTCTCGATATCGTTAGGATTAATGTCGGCCGCTTTGTTTGCACCTCCCGACACCTGCATTCCATCTACAATAAATAAAGGTTCATTGTTCTGCGATGGATTGATAGATGAAATACTACGGATAATGATTTGCGAACCTGCATTAGCCGAACCTCCGGAATTGGTTACGCTCACACCCGCAATTTTACCTTGTAATGAATTTACAAAGTTTGCTGACTGACCATTCATCAATTCATCAGAGTTCAGACTCTGCACTGCAAAGTTAAGTTTCTTCTTTTCCGACTTTACACCCATTGCAGTTACCACAACTTCGTCAATACTTATCGCATTCGAAACTAACTGTAAGTTTAATGTTGCTGTTCCTGAAACTTTACGTTCTGCTTTTTCCATGCCCACATAGCTAAACACCAATGTAGCGTCAGGCGAAACTGAAATTGTGTAAACGCCATCGAAATTTGTTACTGTTCCGTTTGTGGTTCCTTTTTCGACAACCGATGCTCCAATAATAGGCAAACCATCCTCTTTAGAGATGATGGTACCTGTAATTACTGCTTTCTGAGCAAAACCAAATTGCCAAACAAAAAAGAAACCGACAAGTAATAGTATGGTCCTTTTCATAAATATAATTTGTTATTAAATGAGTTTTATATCCAATCCTTTTATTCAATAAATCACGTTTGCAAAAGAACAAAAAAAAAATCAACCTGCAAACGTTTGCAATATGTTGTAAAACATAATTTATAGTTAAATACCCTGCAATTCCTTTACAAACTTTGACTGAAATTTATTGAACAACAAAGCGACAAATACATAAAAAACAGCTAATTAAATTCTATTACACATAAAAAACGAGCTTCGAACAATTACAAATAAATCAAAACAGAAAAACATAAAAATTTAATACAAAGCCTCCTGCTTTTATTATATTTTCACACAACTGTAAAATGCCTTACTCTCACACAATAAGTTTACACTATCTATTCTGTTCATTTTAGCCCCAAACTCAAATATTAACCATTTCAATCAAAAAAAACAAACAGCAAAAAAATACAAAAAGCAAAGAATATCGTTTTTTTTAAACAAATTAGTGAAAATTGATTTATGTTGTCAAAAAAAACATACATTTGCAAAGGGTTTCGAAAAAATTCTAGATTGAAACACTATATAATTAATAATAAATCACTTATTAAATCAGGAATTCAACATCTACAATATCACTGACTAAGACAACCGAGCTATCAATATGCAACCTTCAATTATTTAAACAAAAATACAGACATGAAAGTTGAACAAAAAAATACAATAAGTCATCTATTCAGTTGAAAGCTGATATTGTAAAAGAAAATCAAATTTATTTAACCTAAACGCTTTTTACACTTCAAGCCACACTAAAAGTCCATAAAAATATATTTATCTATTAATTAGCACATTGTAAATTTACACAGTTAAAACAAACGATTGCATCAAACAGAACAACCCATCGTCTCAATTATAATTTATAAGCAACAAAAAAATTGATATAAAATGAACAACAACATCGGCACCTCATTCATTAAAGCAATCCTATTGTTCGCCTTATTTCTTGCCTGCCAACTCAAGAGCTTCGCCAACGATTCGATCCACTCCTCTGCCATCCGAACCGAGATTGAAGTATTGATTGACTCATTTAATCATCAGTCGGACGAACTTCATATTATTACAGTCATTACAAACAACAAACAGCAAACACAACTCGCAGGAACGACCAACCGCCCGAAAGACTTTTTATCGTTAAAGGAAAAACTAAGGACAAGAAAAATTGAATTTACCGATAGTGTATGTCTTTTAGCAAATCTTGTCCTTGGAAATAAAATATACGGACTCATCAATGTTTCTGTGGCGAACCTTCGCTCCGAACCTCTGCACTCCGCCGAACTTTCGACGCAAGCACTTTTAGGAACACCCATCAACGTGCTCGACAAAAAGAACAACTGGCTGCTGGTGCAAACTCCCGACAACTATGTTTCGTGGACAGAAGAAAGCAGCGTAACCATTCTGAACCGGCAAGAGATGAACAAATGGATGGAGGCCCGAAAAATAGTGTACTACCAAAACTATGGTAGCAGCTACGAAAAAGCTGACACAAGGTCACAAACCATTTCGGATGTTGTGATTTGCAATATTTTCGAGTACATATCAGAAAACAGTAAGTTCATTCAGGTAATGTACCCCGACAAAAGAATTGCTTTTTTAAAGAAAACCGACTGCATCGACTACAACAAATGGATCAACCTCCCCAGCCCAACCGCAAACGACATTATTAAAACAGCAAAAACATTTACAGGAATTCCTGACCTTTGGGGAGGAACATCCTCAAAAGGACTTGATTGCTCGGGCTTTACAAAACTCACATTTCTTATTTACGGCGTTATCATACAGCGCGATGCATCACAGCAAGCCAACTATGGATTTATTTCAAACGCTACAACTTTCGACAAACTACAACCAGGCAACCTACTGTTTTTTGGCAGAAAAGATAAAGACACAGACAAGATCTCCATCACACACGTGGCCATTTACACACACAACAACGAATATATTCATGCTTCGGGAATGGTGAGTTACAACAGCTTCGACAGCAATTCACCCATTTTCAGCTCCTACCGTGCCAACTCGTTTACAAAGTCAAGCGACTATGTTTCGGCAATAGGCACTGCAAACATTACGAAAGTGAAAAACAGTATTTTTTACAACAAACGCTAACAAATACCTCAATTTATATTTTATGGCTACAAACCGACGTGACTTTCTAAAAATATCCGGACTTACACTGGGACTCTCTTTCATTGATACAAAATCGGCTGCTGCCCCACTTTTAAAACGTTTCGGATCAAATAAAACGCAAAAAATGACATTATCATTCCAACTCTACAACCTCATGCTGAAGCACACATTTACTGTGGCCAGCAATTCACGCACCACAACGCCTGTAGTATTAACCCAAATTGAATACGATGGCATCGTTGGATATGGCGAAGCTTCAATGCCGCCTTATCTTGGCGAAACGCAGGCATCAGTCACAAAGTTTCTTTCAAAAGTAGACCTGTCGCCCTTTAACGACCCGTTTCAGCTGGATGAAATTCTGGCTTACATTGATGGAATTGAAGAAAAGAACACAGCTGCCAAAGCCGCTATCGATATTGCCCTACACGACCTGACAGGCAAAATACTGAATCAGCCCATTTATAAAATATGGGGACTTTCGAAAAACAACACCCCCAACACATCGTTCACAATCGGCATTGACACTCCTGATATTATAAAAGAAAAAACTCTTGAAGCAGGAAATCAGTACAAAATACTTAAAGTAAAACTCGGACGGGACAACGACAAAGAAATCATTGAAACCATACGTTCGGTCACCGATCTTCCGCTTTGCGTAGATGTAAATCAGGGCTGGACCGACAAAAAAATGGCGCTGGATATGATTTACTGGCTGAAAGAAAAAAATATAGTTTTCGTAGAACAACCCATGAGCAAAGAAAACCCCGAGGACATGGCCTGGCTTACCCAACACAGTCCTCTGCCCGTCATAGCCGACGAAGCCGTTCAGCGACTTGCCGACGTAAAACATTTATACCAGGTTTATTCGGGCATTAACGTAAAACTAATGAAATGCGGAGGCATGCGCGAAGCTCACAAAATGATAGAACTTGCACAGGCGCTGAATATGAAAACAATGATAGGCTGCATGACCGAAACTTCCTGTGCCGTTTCGGCCGCTGCTCAACTATCGCCACTCACTGATTGGGCCGACTTGGATGGCAACTTACTTATTACAAACGACCTGTTCGAAGGAGTGAAAATAATCAATGGCAAAGTCACCCTTAACGACAGACCGGGAATAGGAATTAGGAAAATTTAATACAATTCATCAAATACTCATTTCATCCAAATTAAATTACTCTGTAAAAATCGCTATATATCAATATCTTATTTAAATTACTAAATTTATATTTCTTATTTCCTTTTTGATTTCATTTTTATTTCAATATATATT
>JAYFRI010000298.1:0-17773 GCA_034926015.1 Paludibacter sp.
TGGAAGTCTGACGGCGTTGTGCCACCACATCAATGTCTTTGATTTGTTTTGTAACCGAAGGTAGCTCCACCGAGATCTGAAGCACTTTCTGTCCTGCGTATAAGACATGCTTAATAGTCTGATAGCCAAGCAATGAATAAACTATGGTGGCCGAATCTTTTATTTCAGCATTTAATTCGTAATAGCCGTTTTGGTTGGTAACTGTGCCGGTTGTAGTGTTTTCAAAATACACATTTGCCATTTCCACACCCCGGTTATCGGTATCGATCACATACCCGTAAATCCTCACCTTTTGCTGAGCAAAAGAATAGTTTACTGAAAATAAAACACTTATTATTAAAACAACAGACCGGAATTTCATTCGACTTTTTTTGTGGGTATTCATCCGAACATAAACAAATAATTATAGCATTGTTTCAGAAGAAGAAATAACTGTGAATCAAAAACAAACATACTATTTCAATGCTGTTTTTTTATTCTCCACTATTTTCCCGGGCCTGTAACTTCTGCTTTCAGAAGGCTGTTTTTTTTGCAGGGTTCCGATTGAATAAATTGATTATACTTCTTCAACTGTTTTTAAACGGAAAAGAAGCTATTTTATTTTAAGAATGCAATTATTTGATTTTTCGTAACTACGAAAAACACAATTTATTTAAGAACCCTCTCTCTGTCTTCTTTCTAATTCAATGCTCATTATTAATCTGCACTTCCTTCATGAGTTATATATTCACAATGTTGAGCTATATATGCATTTTTATTGATTTATATATGCATTTTTGGCGGATGATAAAATAATATTTTTCTATTTGCATGGTTTCCTATACAACCATTCCATTTTAGTTTTGCGCAGAATGTTGCACTCATTGTTTTCAATGCTTGCAATACAGTCTTAACATATCACTGTTGCTTTCGGTATGAAAGTACCTCTTTATCTGTACGAAACCATATTTTTCATAAAAAGCTCTTCCAATAGCGTTTTTTTCGAAAACTTCCACCTCTAATTCAGGATAAAATTCTTTGACAAAATCCACAAGGCTTGTTCCAATTCCTTTGAAGTGTAATCCGGCAATACAAATAGTCCCCTCCTATCTCATTTACCAGCATACTAATAAAACCAACAACAGAATGATTGTCTTCGTACACCCAGGTGGCTGCATTTGGAAGATAAACGTCTCTCAAATCCTTCTTTACTTGTTCTACAAAATCAGTTTTCAGAAATGGATGGGCTAAACCTGATGCCTTGTACCAGATATTTATGATCTCGTCAATATCTTTTTCCTGTTGCTTTCTGATCATATGTTCTTGTTTTGATGCATTATTCTCATTTTCAAACTTCGTACATATGGCTGCGCCAATGCGTTTTGTAAGCCAGTGGACGAAATTTACTTCCGTTTTTTTTTGCAGTTGCTTCGATGTACTGAAAAGCTCTTCGTTTTACTTTTCAGTCAATAATAAAGCTGACCCGGGGCGAAAATCCTTGCCGGCCACAAAGTCAGGTTTATTCTTTTGTGAGTTTTATCAATCTAAAGTTACCATTAAAATCAGCATCAATATCATTAATCATTCTTAATCCTGATTTGCTTAATATTGATTCAAAATTTCTTGTAATATCAGTAAAAATCAGATTTGTCAATAAGTTGGCTACTCTGCGAAGTATGCTTGGTTTAGTATCCCGGCGTACAAACTTATCAAAAACAACGATGTGTCCACCAGGTTTCAGAACCCGCTCAGATTCTTTTATACAAGCAATGGGATCGGGAATTACAGCAAGAATCAAGTGTAGAATTATTTTATCAAATGAGTTGTCAGCAAATTCGAGACGTTGTCCATCCATCACTATCGCCTGAACCCGACGGTTGGAGGTACTGCTGCGTTTTTTTATCAGTTCAATCATAGCGGGCGTAATATCGGTAGCTACAATTTCACAATCATTTGGCAGAAACGCAAGGTCTAACCCTGTCCCTGCACCAACGATAAGCACTTTATCACCCACTTTAATCTCCAATGCATCGACCGATTTTTTTCTTGACTCTTTGAAGTATCCGGCTATCAAATCATATACAGGTGTAAGAATTGTATATCTTATTTTATTCCAATTATTCGTGTTTATTTTCATATGTTTATATTTAGCCCCCTAACCCCAGCCCCTAAAGGGGGAATAAGAGAGGACAAAGAATGTTTAGTAAAAATTTTAATCATCTTATTGTGTGTCCTAAATTTATATCAACGACCGACTAAGTATTTAATTCTCAAGAGTTACTTTTTTGTTGCCAGCTTCGCCATTCAATCAATTATTTATATCCCTAATGAAGGAAAACACCAGGTTGCTCACAAGCCAGAACTGCGCTCCAAAAGTAGTGAAAATTTACAATTACTCAATTTTCATAGCTGTTCCTGTTTTTAACACCAACAAGTCAGGGCTCGAATTTAAGTCGCACTCCTACCCTGGGCTACTCAGAATTAAAACTAAATCAGCTCCTTTTTCTATAGCGTCACTCTATACAACTCAATAATTGTCGTATTGTATGCCTTGATTGAAATCACAACTATTTTTACCATAATAAATTTCACAATTTATCGTTTAAACAATTAATTATCAATTAAATTCGCAGTTATTTCAGTTCATTCACCGGGTGACAATTGAAATGGATAAAATAACACTCATAGATCTTAAATAATAAAACAGATATAATGATGAGAAAATTGATATTGAGGGTTTTTATATGCTTCACCTGCTTACTCGGTTGCTGCTTGTTAGTGTTAATGCTCATGCAGCTTCATGCCAACAAAGAAGAACTGACACGAACAAAAGGCTTTAATAATGGGATGATTAGCAACAACGAAAAGGTCCGTGTACTCCAAACATTGCAGGTTTTGGAAGCCGGATACGCTAAAAGAGACTTATCGACAGTTGATAACTGCGTAGCAAGTACGTTCAGCGATAACAATGTGCTTATTCTGGGAACCAACCCTACAGAAATACTAAGCGGTAAAGAAGGAGCGAAAAATTTATTGTTGGGCGACTGGAAGTATTGGGGCAATGTGAAATTTCATCTCGACAACACCCGTTTTGATCAACTGGATAGCACCGTTGTATACATAGCCACTACAGCTGAGGTGCAGATTGATTTGTGGCGCCTGAAACTTCCGTTGCGAATTATGGGCATACTGGTAAATGAGAATTCCCATTGGCTCATCAGTAAGCTTCAGTTTCAATACGACACAAATACAAACCTGCTAATATTTTCATGGGTGGCAACTATATGTTTCACTGCAAGCTTTATGCTTACCTTGCTTGTTTGGCTATGGACTAAGCTGAAAAGAAAAACGCCACTGGGCATCATTTCAAAATACTAACTCCATTTTTCGACTGTACTATTTTCGATAAAAAACGGATCTGTTGATTCATTTCTTCCGTTTTAATTCTACTTTAACGGATTAAAAGTCTGTATTTTTATACAACCCGATATTCTGCCTTTTTTATTTTGAAGGTTGGCGCTAACAAAATAACTTATCTTAAATGGGCTATGCATATATTTTGTTGAATCGTTGAACTGTGAAAGCGTGAAAGCATTGAATTGTCAACGGTCTCCGGCCCCCGGTCTCCAGTCTTGGCATCGGAGAATAGTTGAACTGTGTAACTGATGAAGCGTTAGTTTGTCAACACTCAATACTCAAATCTTCAAATTATGAATTCTCAACGAATCATTTATATTAAAGCCTCTATCGAAGCAACATCGTGTATGCTCATTTTGGTATAAGCATTGTGTCGTTCGCATAAATTTGGCGCGTTGTAAGGAGAACTTCTTTAAGCAGCGGCTTAAGATACAGTTTTACAATAAATCGCTTACTTTCCACAGAAAAGCACATCCGGAAAGTTTGAATACCTAAGCGGAATGCTGTTGTACGGTTCAACACTCTTAAAAAAACAATATAGTATTACTACAAAAACGAGCAATAATTGTTAAAAAACAGGTCAATTCCCGGATTTTTCAATATTGTTCTCGGGCAATTCAATATTGTTTTTGCGTAGTTCAATATTGTTTTGTCACAGAACGTGTCCGTTCTGCATATGATTCAATATTGATTTCGGGCAGTTCAATATTGTTTTTTCGTAATTCAATATTGTTTTGTCACAGAACATGTCCGTTTTGCATATGATTCAATATTGATTTCGGGCAGTTCAATATTGTTTTTTCGTAATTCAATATTGTTTTGTCACAGAACGTGTCCGTTTTATAAACAGTTCAATATTGATTTCATGAGAAACGAATAAATACTGTAGCAATTCAATATGATTTTTGACAGTACAAACACAAAAAACGAAGGAATTGACAAACAAAAAGCAGTTGAAAACAAGCTATTAAAACAAATTATACAACTAATAATCAACAACATAAAGCACATAATCAGCAACAAAGCTCCTATTGAAGGAGTGAATAGCAAAACATACAGAACAACAAGGCATACAAATAATTAACCCATTATAACATCCAATTAAAATTAAATCAAATGAATACACAAAAATGAGTAAAGCAAAAGTATGCATTGACTTTTCGAAGCACAATTATCCCAACAAGACATTGAATGTGAAAAGCACAACCATTACCGAAGATTTAACAAACAATCCAAATTTTCCTACCCTTGCAGATAAAGTAGCACTACTAAAGAGCAAAAATGAGATATTTGGAGAATTGTTAGCAAAAGTTGAAAATGGCAATAAACAGATGACCGCCGAAAAAAATCAGGCACGGGTCGATCTGGAAGAGATTTTGAGAAGTATAGCACTAAATGTACAGGACATTAGTCAGGGCGACGAAGTAAAGATTCTCAGCACGGGTTTCGATATTAATCGTAAAGCTGCTCCGGTAGGTGTTTTAGGACAGGTAGTCAATGTACAAGTAAACCAGAGTAAAATTTCAGGAAGTTTAGACGTAACATGGGATGTATTGGAACATGCTAAAAGTTATATCCTAAGATATGCAAAATAACCCATTAGCGTTGAAAATTTGTATCAGTATGCAACCAGTACGAAACATAAACTTGCAATTGACAATCTGGAAAAAGCAACCAAATACATAATTCAGGTAGCCGGTGTAGGCGCAGCTCCCGAACGCGTATGGAGTGTAGAAGTAGTGAGCTGCTTCGTTTCCTAAGCGTTATGATAAAGTAATTCCCGGCTGTAAAGCTACGGAATTAAACACAAGTAAACATATGGAGGTTATATACGGAAAAACCGCTCTCTGTTGCCATCAACAGGAGCGGTTTTTGAATATTATAAATTCTATAAAACTTTGAGAGGGTGATTAAAAACAATTTCTTCTACATCTTTGAGATGGTGCTTAAAACAATTTCTTCTATATCTTTGAGTTGCTACTCAAAGCAATATTTCTATTCGCTGCGTTGCAGCTTGCTTAAAAGGTGGGAGGAAGATGACAAGTGTCTTGGTTGATAGGATATTTATAACAAACCAACTTTGACTATTTAGCTTTTCTTCCAACTCCAATACTTTGCATTCCACTTATCGAACTTAAACAAAATACGTTCAGTCAGATAAACAAGTTTATAAAGCAACGGATAGCGGCGCAAGCGCTCATGTTGATCAATAGCAAAATGATAACGGTCGTAATCGGCCAGCACAGCGAGTGGAAGCATTTGCTCCAATACCTGCCGGCGTTCTGCTTTATCGAGGGTCAGATTGGTGCTGCTGATACCGGTATTATCAAAGTATGATACATAAATATCGGTGAAGGCAACCAGCGCATTGTGATTGAGTACAGCATCGAAATACCATTTGTAATCTGACACAATGCGTAAGGATTCATCGTACATACCCACCACATCGAACATGGCTTTGCGAATATATGCCGAAGTATGCTCTATAGTACCACGGTAAAAAGTCAATGCAGTTACCGGTCGCTTATCGTTACGCCCGTAACGCACTTTGCCATCCGGACGAACCATAATTTTATTACCTACAAATATATCGGGTTGCGATCCGGAGTTAATCAGGCTGTTCAGTTCTTTCAGCATATTCTCCACCACAAAGGCATCCACCAACCAATCGCCCGAATTCAAAAAATGAATGTAATCGCCTTTGGCCATACGTATGCCTTTGTTCATAGCGTTGTAAATGCCTGAGTCGGGTTCGGAGTAAAAGCCCCCGCCAACTTCCCCTTCAGAGGAGAGCCATGTACAGAACGTAAAACCAATCTCCTGTCCTTCCACACTTTTCACAAAGCTTTCAATAACTGCACGATCTGAAACTCCCTCTTTAGGGGGTTGGTGGGCACTTCCATCCACAACTATATACTCAAACTCTTTTGAAGTTTGATTTAAAACGCTTTCCATCGTTTTTTTTAAACCGGAAGCATTGTTGTAGTTAATGGTGAGGATGGTTAACTTTATCATTATGATTATGATTGTGATTATTTTTATATATAACACCCAGAATAATGCCCAGTATAGAAGAAAATGCAAGCGCAATGACCAATAGTTTAGTCGGACTCAGGATGTGAAACCATACAAATATGCCTATAGCCAGTAGCATAATACACCATAATGACCCTGCTTTCCTGCCTGGAATGAATTTCTTTTTAGCAATAAAACATAATAGCAATAAAAAAACAAATGTACAAGACAATAAATATACAATCAGATTAACAACTCTTATTGTAACTACACTTTTTGTGTCCTCTAAAACACTTTTTGATTTAAGCCACTTATATAATAAGTTGGGGTTCAAATTACTTGAGAATCTCAATCCGTCAGAATTTTGATTCGCTTTAATCAATTCAGAAAATGTAAAGAAATCGACGGTTCTATATTCTTCGACTTTACTTAATAGCGAATCTAACCTTTTTAGAGAGAAATTATTATCCATATCATACGAATGAAACATTAATATAATTATCCCTTTTGATTTTTTATGATCTTCAATAATAGAAATCAATTTTTGGGGTTCTCCTAAAGTATGAGGAAAGTAATTAACTATCTTGCTGGAATATGGTTGATTAATAGTTAAAGATGACGAAATAACTTTCATTCCCAGCTTTTCCATTACTTTCAAGGTGTTTTCATCATATGCATTCCATGGAGGTATAAAGGTGGCTGTATTTTGCTGAAAAACAGAGTCTAAAAACTGTTTTCCAGTCTTTATCCTTCTGTATTGTTCTTCAAAAGGCACATTTTCAAATTCACCATTATCAGCCACCTTTATATGATTATAACCATGCAAAGCAAGCTCTATCGATCCGTTTGCAAGTCCATGTTTTAGAGTACTCATAAAAGGATAATTCTTTTCCAGAACAAAATGTTCAGAGCTATCATATGGAATTACACCCAATACTAATGGAATTTTATGCTTTTGAAAAATGCGAACCACTTCCTCATTAACAGAATCATTTTTTAGCATAAAATCATCATATCTGAAGACTACATCAACTGCCCCTACACTGCTAAATAAAGATACAAAAAACAGTAAGAAGAAAAACGACATATAGTTTTTTAATCTGCACATATAGGTTAATTAAAAGACATTCTATAGTTTTTTTTTATAAAGTATGTGTTGTTGTAGTTAATGGTGATGATGGTGAGAGTCATTGATACAGGTTTATTTCGTTAAATATAATGATCTTACAGTTTATCCTGCACTTTTTAGGGTAAGATATGCAAATACTCTTTTTTGATTAATTCATCATTAAAGATTGCTGTATAACAGCTATTTATCAAATTAAAATGCTTGATTAAAACCACTTTTTGAAATTGGCTTTACAGTAGCATTCGAGGCTTACTATTGACTTTATCAATATAAAAAACTTCGCCAAATACTGGATGGTGCAAGATAGATCATTCATATTTTATTTAACTCTATCTGCGTCCCCTTATTCTATCAAATATCATCTTAAACACAGAGATTTTCCAAAAATACACCAATCGTACTGCAAACCAATTCTTTCCTTTATAAAGTTTACGGATATAAGTTTTTTGTAATCCAAAGCAATGAACACCTATTATCGTGACTCTCTCACCATTTAACTGAGTTGCATAAGGTACACCTTTTACCCATTTAACATCAACGTAATTATTATTATCTTTTTTATAATAAGGTGAATCCAAACTATTAATAAAAACCATCCCATTAACCCGCGAAATTTCAAAATTAAATGAACAATTTGGATATACTTGTTCATATTCATCAAATAAAGTAATATCACTTACCCCTCCAATTTCATGTTGTAACAACCAATCATTATATTTGTTATCTAATTTTTTTTAAATTTGAAGCTGTTGAATATTGATCTGTAATAAATTGACAAATTTGATTCAAGTAAAATTGTTTTTTTATATACACAAATCCCATATAGCCCGTTGATCCTTTTGTAAAATGAAAATCTTCCTCAACATTTTCATAATACCTCGTTACATCTTGAAATATAAGCACATCAGTATCCGGAAGCATGACACTATTCAGATTATGAGCTTGCATAAATTCTAACCATATAAACCAACGCTGAATACAAAACAATTCATGTTGATAGTTTGTCGTTGAAAAATGCTTGTAAATCAAAGAAAATGAGCCAGCAGCCTTTGAATAATCCGAAATTAAGAAATGTTTTATGAATGGATATTTATTATTAGACTCGTCGCCAAGAAGTATAATATTAGCATTAGGGTTTGATTTTTTGACCTGATTCAATGCATAAGGTAAATACCAACTGTTACCTTTGTGAATAAAAATTATATTCATTTGTTCCATAATTCTATATGTATTTGTTAATAAAAGCATTTATGTCAAAATAATTAGATTCCACATCTCTCAATTTGTCAATTTCAAAATTCCACCATTCAATCTTTTGCAACTGTTCTATTTGATCTTTCTCAAATCTGTATTTTACAACTCTGGCAGGCACTCCAAGAGCAATAGCATAAGGAGGAATATCTTTTGTTACAACAGCACCTGCTCCAATTATCGCCCCATTACCAATTTTAACTCCATCTAATACGGTCACATTTGCTCCGATAAATACGTCGTTCTCAATAATTATTTGTTTTGATTCCACCACCTTGTCTACTTCTGTGAGTGAAAACCCATTTTGCTTTAACGTGGAATAAAACATAGGTGATGTACTTATTCCATTTGTTGGATGAATGCCTAAACCGCAACAAAAATTCGGACCTATTGAACAGAATTTTCCTATATCGGTATTTTTCACATAACTATTCCTGGAAATATATGAATAATCATCTACTTTTACTTGTCGTAAATCATAAGGAGAGGTTAATTTGGCAGCTTCAGACAACTGACAGTCGAATAATACATTCTTATTCATAGTTAAATTTCCGTACTTTGTTTTCGGGAAATCATCGCTTGAAAACAAAATCAGAAAAAATTTATTGAAAACCGCTTTTAATAGATGAACGAGTTTTTTTTTCATAAAATATTATTTAAACCAACTTCCTTCTTTTCCTAAAAATAGTTTTACTCTTTTATTCATCCGAAATGGGAACCTTTTTATCCCGCTCCAACCATATTCAACAGGCTGAAAGTAGAGTTTATCATAATTTAAGTCTGATTCTCTATTTACTTTAATTATTGTTGGGTGAGATAAGGGCAATATGGAATGAGTTTCTAAGTTAGCAGCAGAACTGTTATGATTCGTTGTGTGTGTACCCTCTGGATCAAAGCCAATATTCGTTGAGAGATTAACATTAGGACAGATACCAACTCCATTGTTTAACCAAATAGAAATCAAAAATTGAATATCCCAACTTGATTCATTTAATCGGTCTGAATGTATTTCCTGTAACCTTTCACTCCAGTATAAAATTTCTTTAGAACCTGCACTGTACTTTCTCAGCGATTTACGAAGTTCTTTTATTGATACATTGTCTAAATAATAATCAAAATCTCTCCATGCCCTTCTCCATGTAGCCCATGCGCAAAGATTTCTATTCATCATTGAAAAATAATAAGAGCTACGACCATATTGCTTGTTATCAATTTTCATACTGCCAATTGCTCTAATTTCTGCATGATTATAATATCTATCCAACAGTTGGGCAGCATAATCAAAGAAATCTGAATGCGGAACAGCATCATCTTCAAAAATCAGACCTGCTTCTACATTTTCAAAAAACCAGGAAATTCCGGTTACCGGTCCTTTGCCACAACCCAGATTTACATCTGAATAAAAAGTTTTTATTTCACAATCCCAATCAAGCGGTTCATCAAAAATGGCTCGAACAGCATTGCATTTCTCTTTGTCAGTTTCGTTCCCCTCACGTGGCCCATCCTGAAAAACATACATGTACTTAGGATGTTGTTTCTTAATTGCCTCCCAAACCTTACGGGTGTGATTTGGACGATTGAAAGTAATTAATAGTATCGGTGTACTAAATGTTTTATCCATGATCAACATAATATTTACCAGTATCGTCCTCCTTCAACTTGCTTATAATTTGCAGGGCGCTCTGTTTCCTTCGGACGGATCCAATGTTCATTGATTAAATAATGAAAACGGGAATCATCTTCCCACGATTTGGATTTTATACCAAAAAGCATTTGTGTGGCTCCCCCCAAATGAACCGCTTTTTTACCGATTGATTTCACATAGGCTGCCAACGGAAAACCGTAAGCACCGCAACCAATAATGGCTATATCAAAATCGCGCTTATCAATCTCCCCTTTCATATACTCTAAGGCATCGAACCAAGAGGTAAAACCGGTTGGATTGCCGGCAATAGACTGTACTGCTTTTATTATTTGCAAATCAAATTCGGGTAATACCCTTTTATCATTAAATAACAATTCTCTTTTTTTGTATTGTTCCCTAATCGACTCCTCGAAAGGATGAATTACCAATACTTTCTTCTGCTCTAAAACAGTGCTCCATGGATTAGCGTGAAAATAAGGTTCTAAATCTCCCAACGGAACTTTTACAGCATTCGACAATTCAGTTGCAAATATCAATTCATTCTTTTGCCACACCCCTAACACATCCACCAACGGCATACAGTTTATCATCAATTGAGAAAACCGATCCAAATCTCTGTCGGTTACAGGGAAAAATCCCGCATTATTACCCATAGTATATCGGGTACTTTTACCGTAACCCAACGAATCAGTTTTGTGGGTAATGTAACTCAAACAGTTCCTAAAAGTTGGTTTGTGTATCGAATCGACCACACATTGCAATTCCACCGAACCAAAACGAGCTATCATTACCGGTTTATCAGACTCCAATAACTGCTTAATATAATCAGATGCACTTTGCCCAATCTTATCATAAGATACAACTTTTGTATTTTTTCTTTTAACAAAAATAAGCATTAGTCTTATCAATATCAATATCTTTTTCATTATTTTCCATTTAACCATTTCAACCAGGAAAATTGATCATAATACCTTTTGCCAAAAGAATTTGAATCTAAGATTATATTACCTAATTCCGTATCCGAATCAAAACCTTTAATGTAATATGCGGACTCAATTTCATCGTATTTTTTATGAGTAAAGACAACTTTCTTTTTGAATGATAGCTGATCAAACTTCTTTAAGTGAGTTAAACCACACCCTTCATTTTCAGTCATAATAACGAATAAATTATCATAGTTGACTCTTATCTTTCTTTCATTCCATTTCACTTTTGCATCTTCAAATGAATGATAATGCATGAAATATATCTCAATGTCGGCTAATTTAGCAACAGGAAATGAGATATTCTCTTTAAATATCTGACATAATTCATGATCAAAATAGAACCTTAAGTCACTTACAAACTTAATAAAGTCATCAGCTCGAATATATAAATTTATTGTTGGAGTTTGAAACTGTAAACTTAACTCATTATACATCACACCTGCCACACAACTATCACAAATAATTGTAAAATGTTTATTTCTATTAAACTTACTACGTAATAATTTTATAACAAATCTTGATATTCTTTTTATTACAGCCATGTTCTCCCTTTTTGTTTATTGTGTTTACGACTTTCTAAAATACTTTTCTTATTGCGAAGCAAAAACATCATATTTCGATAATTCTCCAAAAAAGTTTTTCTCTTGAAAGTAATAAGCTTTATAATTACCTGTTTACAATACTCTTTTATCATTACATCGATCTGATTATCGGGGTAACGCAGGTCGGTACTACGTTGCAATAACCATTTATCAAAAGTAACTGTTTGATTTCTTCCTCTTTTAAAAATTGGTCTCCGAGCATCGTGGCAGATTGTAACTTTAGGCACTATACCTACTTTTAATCCATGATAAATAACTCTGCTCAGGTAATTATCATCTTCTCCATAGTGAAAAAATATAGGATCAAAACCACCGATAGTTTTAAGCGTTTTTCTCGGCAATAACCAAGCTGCTGCAAGCACATAATCTGTATCGTAAACATCCTTTTTCAAGCCCAGATAAAAATCACTTATTATTTCGGATGGAGTATGTATTGGTAATGCTAGAGGAACTAACATACCTTGTTCTATTTCTGTCTTTTCCGCGTTTAAATGAATTGGGCTTAGTATCCCATATTCGGGATTAAGAATAGAAACTCTGATCAGCTCCTCCAAAGTATTTACTTCAATCCACGCATCTTGATTTAGTAAAAAAACAAAATCTGCATTGTGGTCTAGAGCATATTTAATCCCAATATTATTTGCCTTGCCAAATCCTAAATTTTTGTCAGACTCAAATAAGATTATTTCTGGATATTTGTCTTTAATAAATTTTACGGTGTCATCGGCAGAGGCATTATCAATAACAATAATCTGAACAGGAACCTCAGATGATAACAGACTTGGAAAACAGCGATCATACCAATACTTACCGTTATATGTAACAACTACTACAAAAACATTGATATTTTCAAGCATATCTAAATAATTTTTGAAAAAATAGTTTAACTTTAATCAAACAAATGATATTTAAGTATTTTAAGAACAATATTGTATTATAACGTTTAAAAGTTCTTAAAATTTTTCTGGGAGAAAACATCCAAGGCTTCTTTGTTCCTACAAAATGAATAATATATATTCTTTGGGGCCCTCTTAAGCTATATCCTCTATCAAATAAAACGTCAACATCAGGGAAATAGACATTATAGCCTAGATCTAATTCTAGCCCTTTATTTTCCTTCCAATTACTAAAAAACAATCTAATTATATCCTGATCACCAAAATTATCCAATTTTGAAGCAACAAGATCGATTATATTAGTCATCTTAATTAAAATCCCATTTTCTGGGACAATTACCATTAATCCAGAATTAAATTCAGTGCAAGATTCATCATTAATTCTATCTGAAATAACTGCTGAAGTATGTTCCTTTTGAAACAAATGGTCGATATTATTAACAACCATCATATCACTATCTAAAAAAACGATCTTTTTAAATTGTGTCAGTTCAAAAATAAATAATTTATCAAAAGTATTATTCCAGTGAAAATATTCTGGATTTTTATTACTAGTTGGTAATTTGATACATTTTGTCAATCTGATATATTTAATTCCATAAGAATGTAAAAAAAATTCATAGTTTTCATCTACATTAACAGAAAGTACGACCGTTAGAGGATACTCACTATTAACTCTTCTCAATGATTCATTAAGTGCAATCGCTCCAATTAAATATTCATTTGTACTTACTATAGTTACATATGAGTATGTATCACAAGTAAACGCTTTAGGTGAAGTTAAATCATTCGAAATTCTAATCATTTATGTTTAAGTATAATACTATATTGATTATTCCATACACTTCCCTTCAATATGCTATAAAGTTCGAATTCTGTTTTCCATAACACATACATAATACTTAGTTGATCTCTAGTTGTTTCCTCTCTAATTTCCTGCCACCAGATATTCATCAAACCTTTCACTTTTGGATGATTATGATTTCGAATCAACAATCCTGTCTCAACCATCCCTATGTTATCTGGGAATCCATCATTGAAGTATTTATTCAATTGCTTATTCACTTCGAACTCTGTTACAACATTACATTTTAGACACATTTTCGCCTCGTCTCTTATAGTTAAAGTATTGAAGCTGTGGGTAATAAAAACAACTAAATTACCTTGTAAAGAATTGACCAATTGTTTAATATCACCATATATAAAAGTTCTTCCATCTACATAGATACTACAATCGTATTTCTCATCTAAATATTGGTGAGCCATAATTTTCACATGGCGGGCACGTCTAATATTGTCAAAATCCAATTCAGGTAACAGGTGAATTTTCCATATATCGGATTTAATATTTTTATTGTCAGTAAACAATATGTAATCGCACCCCTCAGAAATATACACCGGATCTAAAATTTCATCGTAATCTCCAACAATTACGGAATAAATAACGATATTATGTTTTTCGCTCTTGCCATTAGACACATCTATTTCCTTATAAGGAGAAAAGTTGAAATTATCATAAAGCAACAATATATCATTCACATATGCATCCTGCATATTTAAAAGTTTCAGCAAGTAGAAACACTTTGTTCCCTTTTTCCAACACTTATATTTTGTAAATAAATAAAAGCCAGACAAAAGCCAAGATGCTAACCAATTATTGTATGGTATTTTTATTGCTGCTTTATTTTTAAAAACAATGTAAGGATTATTGACAACAGAAGGATGGAAACCTGATTTTCTCAATAATTCTATGAATTCATTTTCAGGAAATAAGAAATAACGCTTTATAATAAATAAAGATAAGACAGCTAAAACAGCAAAAAACCACTTAATAAAATTAACTAGCAAAAGTCTTAAATAATCTAATTTTAAAAAATCACTCATGAAAAAATGACTTAATTGTTGATTTAATTATATCACTTACAACCATTATTGTACTACGTAATCCATTTTCATTAAACTCATTCCAAACGAACAAAATCAAATCTTTATAAAAGCTCGGCATTTTTTGTTCCCTATGTCTTATAGTGCGTCGGAAATATATCAATAGATTTTTTTTTACTTGGCTATACATATTAGCAACAATAATATCTCGACTATTAAGCAATGCTAGTTCCCTAAAGATTTCATAAGCCAGCTTATGTTTAACAAATGTATTGGTTGACGAATACACTCCTCCCGCATGATCATTATAAATACCACCAAAAAAATTCAAGCAGTATCCCTTTCTGTTGAGATTCAACAGATGATATTGCAAATGGACATCCCGTGCAAATTTATATCTATTAAGTGTGGAAATATCTATCATATCTTTCCTAAAGACTACTGTAAGTGTCTTTAAAATTCCATATTTCATTATCTGTTGCAAATCGTACTCAAAACCATTAGGAGAATCAATAAAAAATTCATCTAAGTGATCTGGAGTTTCTTTTGAATTTATTTTAATTATAGAATAACGATGACAGCATACTGAATATTTCTGATTTTCCTCTAAAAAATCCACCTGCTTTTGTAACTTATAAGGGTCAGTCCAGTAGTCATCACCTTCGCAGAGGGCGATGTATTTGCCAGAAGCTGCCTGCATAGTTTCGATAAAATTTTTCGTCATTCCCAGATTACTTTCCGGAAGTAAAGGGCGGATAATATTTGGGGACTTTTCGGTATACTCCAGTACAATCTTTCGTGTATTATCAGTACTACAATCCTCGCCAATGATTAATTCAATTGGGAAATTTGTTTTTTGCATCAAGACTCCATCTATAGCCTCACTTATATATTTTTCGTGATTATAAGTGATCATACAAACTGAAACTATAACTTCATTATTTTTCATTCTCGAAAAACTTCAAAAGACCTCTCTTTCTTTCCTTTATTTTTCTTACAGGGATACCAGCATAAATAGTCCATTCATCCAAACTTCTGTTTACAAACGACATAGCACCAACAGCGACTCCCTCTTCAATTGTTAGATTCTGCATAATCGTGGTTCCTGAACCAATTTGAGAGTATTTCTTAATTAGGATTCTCCCACCTATTACATTACAATCTTCAGCTGGAGACATAGGACTAATAAGAAAATCACCTGAAAAATCATCTGTTGTAGAAAACAAAGTACATCGGGGTGAAAGCCCTGTATAATCTTCCATTATGATACCACTTGCACCATATAACCCACAATAGGCACCTATATGAATATAAGATCCTAAAGTAATTTCTCCTGATAAAATACAAAAATCATCGATTCGAACATTATTACCAATAGACATTATATTTGATCCATATATAGAAGTTTTCCTACTTATAAGTACATTCTCACCTACATTTTTAAAGCCTAATGTATATAATTCTTCTTTTGTATAAAATGAAGTCATGTTAATAAATTTACAATATCAACAACTTGTTTATCTTCCAACTCAACAAAAATCGGTAAACAAAGTACATTTTCTGCTGTACTATATGCAACTTTTAAATTAATTGGAGCTGAACTTTCTAAAGTATTATATGGCTCAAAACTACTTATCAGTGGGTAAAAATACCTGCGGGAATAAATATTATGTGACTTTAGATGTTCGTACACTTCATCTCTACTCTTTCCAAATTTATCCTTATCAATAAGAATCGGGAAATAGGAATAGCCATGCGTCACTCCTTCCATATCGTCGAGAAAACGAATACCGGAAATATCTTTAAGCAAATAGCGATAAAGTTCAGAAATTTCTTTACGTCTGGCGATAAAGCCATCTACATATTTTAATTGTAGCAAACCATAGGCAGCCTGTACTTCGTTGAGCTTTGCATTGATGCCCGGCTCTTCCACCACAGTTTCACCCCTGAATCCAAAGTTTTTCAGATTATCAATATGGTGCTTCATTTCTTCGGTATGGCAAATTATAGCTCCTCCCTCAATAGTACTATACACTTTGGTTGCATGAAAACTAAGTACCGAAAGGTCGCCATAATTCAACACGGAATCACCGTTGATTTTCACCCCAAATGCATGAGCCGCATCGTAAATCACTTTCAGTCCATGTTTGTCCGCTATAGCTTGTATTTCGTCCACCTGACAGGGATTACCATATACATGTACCGGCATTATGGCTGTAGTTTGTGGGGTTATGGCCGCTTCAATTTTAGCGGGGTCGAGATTCAGATATTCCGGCTCTATATCCACAAATACAGGTTTAATTTTGTTCCACCAAAGCGAATGTGTGGTAGCTACAAAACTAAAGGGAGTAGTAATCACTTCGCCTGTGATATTCAAAGCCTGAAGAGCAGTAATTAAGGCCAGTGTACCATTGGAAAAAACAGAGATAAATTTTACACCCAGATATTCGGCCAGCTCTTTTTCCAACTGCTGGTGAAGAGGGCCATTATTGGTAAGCCATTTGTTTTGCCAAATCTGTTGGAGATAAGGCATAAATTCTTCCAAAGGTGGAAGACAGGGTTGGGTGACTGTGATTTTTTCCATTGATCTATTTAATCTTTACTTCGTGATAGTCAAAAAGCGGTCTGATATCGCCTGGCTCACGTCCCATCCACGAACCTATTGGCATTTCTTTATTACTGAGTGTATAAGAAATAACATCTGACTCCACGATTAGCCCCTGACTTCTGTTTTCTACTACAAATAAATCAAGCGTATATGAGCCCCAGTTAAAGAACTCTGCCGGGATATTGCATATTTGAGTATATTCGCCTTTCGGGTGATTTAAGTCATAACACCTGAGTCCGCCTGAACTTGAAAAAATCTTTTCACCCTGTTCATTCTTAAAATGAAAAGTCAGGTGTAGTTGATTAAAGTCACGTTCCAGTTTGTATCTGATAAAAATCTCTATTTCATTGTCGATACGCAT
>JAYFRI010000164.1:0-1859 GCA_034926015.1 Paludibacter sp.
CGGCATCCTGTGCAAAATACTCCCAATCGCCATATTCACCCGTAAAAAGGGGCATTTTTCCCGTATATTTCTTCCAATAATCGGGGAATTTGGCATGCTGACGGGCAGGAATATACACATCATAGAACCTATCGATCCAACCACAGGTGATGAGTTTGCTTTCCGGCGATTCTTCGCGGGCAATCTCGTTCATTCGTTTCATAAAGTGATCAGGCATGCCCGATTCGTTGAGCGAGAGCTCCCACATCACCACACTGGCATGGTTCCGGTCGCGACGGATCAATTCACGCGCATCGCGGTACGAATGTTCCATGAATTTTTCATTCCCCACGAATTGCCAGCCCGGAATAGCGGCAATAGTGAGCAGTCCCAGTTCGTCGCAGGCATCCATAAAGGCATTGGCTTGCGGATAATGCGATAAACGAACGATATTAAATCCGGCTTCTTTTATTTTTACAGCGTCGCGGTACTGTGCATTGTCCGAAAGGGCATTTCCTATGTAAGGATATTCCTGATGCCTGTTGGTGCCGACCAATAATAACGGTGTTCCGTTGATCATTAACTTCGAATCCACAATTTCGAACTTCCTGATGCCTGTGCGTGTGCTCAAAGCGTCAACAATCGTCCCGCCTTCTTTTATACTTACGCTGAGGGTGTACAATGTTGGATGATCGGGGTGCCAAAGATCCGGATCGGTGACCTCCATCTGCTGAAAAACATTGATTTCACTTTCGGGGGTAAGGATTATTTTTTTAGAACTCGCCGAATTTACAATATAACCGTCCTTATCGGCGAGTTTATAATCCACAACAAACTCTTTTGTCTCCTTGTCTTCGTTCCGGATGTGCGTTTTCACAGCAAGTTCGGCCATGTCCTCGCTAACAGTAGGATACCAAATGCGCACACCGCCCGAAGCCGTGGCATTGGCCTGCACCGCATCGGTTATGTGCAAAGGAGCTGCCACAACGAGCGAAACATTGCGATAAATGCCGCTGAAATAACAGAAATCGAGTTCTTTGATAGGCTTTCCGGGCGGAATTTCGCCATTATCGCCATTAAAAGTCTTTACAATGATCCGGTTGGCTTTGTCGAAACTGATTTCGTTGCTGATATCAACAGTAAACGGCAGATAACCGCCCGTATGGGTGACTAAATGTTTGCCATTGAGCCATACATCGGCCACCTGCATCACTGCTTCGAAATGAAGAAACACTTTTTTATTCCTCCAGGCATTGGAAGCAATAAAGTCTTTCTTGTACCAGCTTTCGCCTATCCAGGGATTTACCACTACCAATGGTTCTATCTTTGCTGTATGCGGTGTACTGACCCTTTCCCATGCGTCGAAATTGAAATGTTCATCCAAAGGACTGCCTTTCTGATTTGTTTTAAAATCTTCCAGGTTCGAAAACTGCCAATCGGCATTGAACGAAATTATTTGTCTCCCTTTTTGGGCCGATACTGTGCCTGTTACAACTATAAATGCAACAATAAGGACATTTACAAGATGGTGTTGAATGTATTTCATAATGTATGTAATTCGTAATTGTTATTATCTGTTCATTAAAATCGTTTCTTCACATCAATTTCAAACAAACAGACCTCTATGCCTAACCCTTTAGCTGCGCTGACCATTGGTTCTCCCAAGAAAAAATGGGAAAAGAGCTGTTCTTTTTACGAGATGCACGTTATCTCTTTCACCCGGCAAAGTCCTTCTCCCTGGGAGAGGGATTTAGGGAGAGGTCGGATGTGAAAAATGCTTCAAACGAATATTTAAAGCGCTTATGTTTTTTAAAATCCTGTTGTTTCGCTCAATACAGCGCTCACATCGGCACAAAGAAAAGCAAAGCTTTGTAAAATTA
>JAYFRI010000081.1:0-5573 GCA_034926015.1 Paludibacter sp.
GAACCCACGACCCCCTGCTCCCAAAGCAGGTGCGCTAACCGGACTGCGCTACACCCCGTGCATATCATTTCTGAATTGCGAGTGCAAAGGTAAGATGTTTTTCTGAAAATACAAACATTTTGTTGTATTTTTGTAAAATAAAAAATAGGTTTTTTGTTACTGTAGGTATCAAAAAACTGATATTCTGAATTTTAAAATATGGCAGGAATTTACATACATATCCCATTTTGCAAACAACGTTGCACTTATTGCGACTTTTATACCCAGGTTGCACCCCAAAAAATACCGGAAATAGTAACATCTATCGTTGCGGAGCTTCATTTACGCAAAGATTATTTGAAAAATCAGCAGGTAGATACGATTTATTTTGGAGGGGGAACACCAAGTTTGTTGAATTATATACAGTTTAAATCAATTTTCAGCGCTATTTTCGATACATATAATGTTGACAAAAACGCAGAGATTACTTTTGAAGCAAATCCTGATGATTTAAGTCTGGCTTTTTTGAACGATGTGATGAAGCTACCTTTTAACCGGATCAGCATTGGTATTCAATCTTTCGACGATGAATTTCTAAAAAGAATAAACCGGCGACACAGTGGAATACAAGCCATAAAGGCAGTGCAAGCGTGTAAACAGCATGGAATAAATAATATTAGCATTGATCTTATTTATGGTCTTCCGGGTCAGACTATGGAGAACTGGAGCAAGGAGCTTGAGACAGCTTATGGTCTGGATGTACAACATATTTCGGTCTATGGATTGACCTACGAACAAGGTACTCGCCTGTGGAAACAGCGCGAAATGGGTACGGTACAAGTGGTTGATGAGGACGTAATGATTGAAATGTACGATCTTATGCTTCAGAAGATGGATGAAAGAGGTTTTGAAGCTTATGAAATATCGAACTTTGCGTTACCCGGCTGCCGGTCCAGGCACAACAGCGCTTATTGGAAGATGAATCCTTATCTTGGAGTTGGACCATCAGCACATTCTTTCGACGGAAATTCGAGACAATGGAACATTGCTTCGAATACAAAATACATTAATGCAATAAAAAATGGAATGGTGCCTTTTGAAAAAGAGGTGCTTAGCATGAATGATCGATACAATGACTATGTAATGGTATCGCTCAGAACTGCCGATGGCATAGATATTGATTTCATCGAAAAACAGTTTGGTGTTGATTTCTCAGAGTATTGCATGTTAAATTCAACACCATATATAAATTCGAAAAAAATGATTCAATCCAATAATATACTGAAGCTTTCGAATGAAGGAATTCAAATTTCGAATTTAATAATAAGTGAGTTGATGAAAGTATGAGTATGTTTTTCTATGCTGTTTCCGATTTTTCGGAAGGTACTGATTCTACTCAAAAAAATTTAGTACTTTTGTGATTAAAATTAAGTTAGTTCATTATGGGTAAATTGACTCAGGAAAGTAATTTTCGTAAAAAATTTTCGCGTTGGTTTTGGGGATTGTTCGGTTTTGGTATACTGTCAATAGTACTTATTTTTGTATTTATCTGGATAGGTTGGATTGGTTATCTTCCTCCAATCGACGAGCTTCAGAACCCTATTAATAAGTATGCTACCGAAATTTATAGCTCTGATTTACAGGTGTTAGGTCAGTTTTCGAAAAGTAAAAATAACAGGGTAAAAACTGAATACAATCAGATTTCAGAAAATGTAATCAACGCTTTGGTGGCTACTGAAGATGTCCGGTTCTACGATCATTCGGGGATAGATGGCATTGCATTGGCGCGTGCTGCTGTGTTCAGAGGCATTTTCCAAATAAAAAGTTCCGGAGGAGGAAGTACCTTAACACAACAATTGGCCAAGCAGCTTTATTCTCCCGAAGCCGGAAACATTATCGAACGCGCTTTTCAGAAACCAATAGAATGGGTGATATCTGTGAAGCTTGAAAGGCTTTATTCAAAAGAAGAAATTATTACATTGTATCTCAATCAGTTCGATTTTTTGAATAATGCTGTAGGGATAAAGTCAGCGTCACAAATTTATTTCAGTAAGAGTCCTTCCAAATTAAAAATTGAAGAAGCTGCCACACTTGTAGGGATGTTGAAAAACTCATCGCTGTACAACCCCGTACGTTTCAACGAACGAACAAAAAATCGCAGAAATGTAGTGCTCAACCAAATGCGAAAAGCCGATTTTATTACTTCGGAGCAATACGATTCGCTTAAAATGCTCCCTCTTACGCTGAATTATAAAAAAGCCGATCACAAATTAGGACTTGCTCCTTACTTCAGAGAATATTTACGACTTACCCTCACAGCCAAAGAACCTAAGAGAAGTGATTATGCAAGCTGGCAGGATCAAAAATATAAAGATGATCTTTGGCAGTGGGAAAACAATCCTTTGTTTGGATTCTGTAATAAAAATACAAAGCCAGACGGATCGCCTTACAATATTTATACTGACGGACTTAAAATTTATACAACTATTGATTCGCGTATGCAATTATATGCCGAAGAGGCAGTTAGAGAACATATTGAATCGCTTCAAAAAACTTTTTTCAGAGAGAAAAAAGGACGTTCGTATGCCCCATTCTCAAAAAAACTGAATGAAGAGGAAGTCAACGGCATTATGGAGCGGTCGATGAAGCAAACAGAGCGCTATATAAAAATGAAAGCGGCCGGTTTCACGAAGGAACAGATAAAAGTGTTGTTCAACGAAAAAATTGAAATGCAGGTATTCTCCTACAATGGTATGATAGACACAGTGATGTCGCCAATGGATTCGATCAGGTATCATAAACATTTCTTGCGCTGTGGCTTTATGTCGATGGATGTACGAAGCGGACATGTTAAAGCTTATGTAGGTGGTCCTGATTTCGGGCAGTTTCAGTACGATATGGTCAATGTAGGTCGGCGTCAGGTAGGTTCTACAGTGAAACCTTATTTATATACTTTGGCCATGGAAGAAGGAATGTCGCCCTGCGACAGAACTATTAACCGCCCTATTACACTGATTGATGGTAACGGACAGCCCTGGACGCCACGAAACGCCTCCAAATCGCGAATCGGCGAATCGGTAACTTTACGTTGGGGATTGGCCAACTCAAATAACTGGATTTCGGCCTACCTGATGAGTTTGTTTACTCCCGAGGCTATGGTTAAATTAATGCATTCTTTTGGTATCCGGGCTCAGCTTGATCCAGTAGTTTCGTTAAGTCTTGGTATTTGCGATATTTCGGTTGCCGAAATGGTAGATGCTTACACAGCGTTTCCAAATAAAGGAATACGGGTGGAACCGGTGTACGTTTCGCGCATTGAAGATGCCAACGGCAATGTGATCGCTACTTTTGCTCCGAAAATGCATGAGATATTCAGTGAAACCACTGCCTATAAAATGATTTATATGATGCGTTCGGTAGTGGATGGTGGAACTGGTGGAAGAATACGCCGAAACTATGGTTTGATGATGCCTATGGGTGGAAAAACAGGTACAACTCAAAATAATTCAGATGGTTGGTTTATGGGCTACACTCCTTCGCTTGTTTCAGGCGTTTGGGTAGGTGGTGAGGATCGTTCCATTCATTTCGATAACATTGGCGAAGGGCAGGGAGCAAGTATGGCTTTGCCAATTTGGGCTTTGTACATGAAAAAAGTATTGAACGATTCAAGCCTTGGTTATTCGTCTACCGAGAATTTTGATGTCCCCGGTACTTTTAATGCCACAGGAGGATGCGAGGAAAACTTGTTTGAGTAGGCTCTCTGTATCAGAAAAAATAAATACTTTTCTGAAATAAAGCTAAAGAAACAATCAGCTTCGATTTATATTGTGAAATATTTAGCATTTTTGTAGGGACTTAAAAAAAGTATTTATACCATCTGCATTTTGAATTGATTAATAAACAGAGATTGAAAAAGACAGTACTCATACTAATTCTCGGTAGTTTCTACATATTGGGTTTTTCCCAATTGAATACAGAGCGCATTTTGACTATTGGTCGAAATGCTTTGTATTTTGAGGACTATGTGCTTTCTATTCAGTATTTCAATCAGGTAATCAAAATAAAACCATATTTGGCAGAGCCTTATATGTACAGAGCTATGGCCAAAATTCAACTTGGCGATGACCTTGGTGCTGAAATAGATGCGTCGGAAGCAATCGAAAGGAATCCCTTTCTGCCTCAGGCTTACTACATTCGTGGGTATGCACGCCGGAAATTGAAGCAGTATACCGATGCTGTAGATGACTTTTCTAAAGCTTATCAGTTTAGTCCCAATAGTTTGAACCTGTTGCTTAACAGGATGGATGCGCTCGTCAGGCTCGAAAAATACGAAGAGGCTATGGCGGATTTAGACTCCTATATCAAAAAAAGTCCCAAATCGACCAATATGTTTTACGAAAAAGGAGTGATTCAGCTTTCGATGAAGGATACCTTAGGAGCTGAAGCGTCTTTTAATCAATACATTCAGCTCGATAGTACCAATAGCTTGGGCTGGAGTGCGCGTGCATTGCTTAAGATGCAGCGAAACGATGAAGATGCGGCCTACAAAGATTACACACAGGCCATTAAAAACAAATCGAGTTATGCCGGCGATTACATCAATAGAGGTGTGTTGAATGTAAAACGCAAAAATTTCAGACCAGCGCTTACCGATTATGATAAGGCCATTCAGTTGGACAAAAAAAGTGATTTAGCTTATTATAACCGAGGATTGCTACGTGCCAATCTGGGTGATAACAACAATGCTTTGGCCGATTTGGATATGGTAATGAAACTGGATTCTACCAACTTTGATGCTCTCTTCCGAAAAGCCTCTATCGAAAACTCGTTGGGACTTTTCAGGGCTGCCAAAGCCGATTTTGATGCGATAATCAAAAAATATCCCTACTTTATTCCGGCTTACTGGGGTTTATCTGATGCTGAGGCTGGCCTGGGCAATAAAAAAGAGGCATTCAGATACAGGCAAATGGCCTATGAAATTGATAAAAATAAAGATAAAATAAAAAAGAATACCAAAAATGAATTGCTGGCCGATAATAAGATTGATGAAAGTACTCCGAAAGGCTCTACCAGTCGAAAAACGGAAATGTTCAATCGTTTTGTAACGCAGAATATTGATGATTCGCAATCGTCGTCGAAATATGAAGACTCGAGGCGGGGAAATGTGCAGGATAATTATGCCGACCTTGTCAATCAGCGGAATTTTGTATTGTCGTATTATGCAAAAACGGATGAAATAAGACGCACAAATCTGTATCAGCCAATGGTGGAGGATTACAATAAAAAACGTTTGCTGGGTACCTCGCTCAAAATAACGAACAATGAAATAGCGCTTACTTCCGATTTAATTAGTTCTCATTTCGAAGCGATTAATAGTATTTCTGGTAAAATTTCGCAGGATGAAACGAATGCGGATTTGTATTTTCACAGAGCATTGGAATTTGCATTGGTACAGGATTTTAGCAGTTCGGTTGAGGATCTTAATAAAGCATTGTCGCTTCGTCCTGATTTTACGATTGCATACTTTTGCAGGGCTAATATAAGGTATAAGCTGGTCGATTTTCAGAAAAATACCCTTGTGGCTGCAAATGAAA
>JAYFRI010000290.1:0-24090 GCA_034926015.1 Paludibacter sp.
TCGATTGTCATTTTGGCACGACCCACTTCTAGTAATGTACCTACTATGGCTCTTACCATATTGCGCAAAAAACGATCCGCTTCGATTGTGAAAATCCATTCTCCATCATTCATAGTCCACAAAGCCTGATGAATTACGCAATTATTCGTTTTTACATCAGTGTGTAGCTTGCTGAAACTTGTAAAATCGCTGTATTCTTTCAGTATGGCAGCCGCCTGATTCATTGCATCGAAATCGAGATATTCATTGAAACGGGCAGCATATTCGGATTTAAATACATTTTTACTTGTAACAATATGATATTCATATTTACGCGAAATGGCATCGAATCGGGCATGGGCGTCGGGTTTCACTTCCACAATTTTCGAAACAGCGATATCCTTAGGCAAAATGCTGTTCAGCTTTACTGTAAGGCCAGTCAGACTTTCTATTTCCTTGTTGGTGTCGAAATGCGCCACCATTAATCGGGCATGCACACCGCTGTCGGTACGTCCGGCACCGGTAATTTCGGTTTCAGTTCTGAAAACGGTGTAAAGGGCTTTTGTTAGCACTTCCTGAACAGACAAACCGTTGGGCTGTATTTGCCAGCCATGGTATGCAGTGCCTTTGTACGACAGGTATATGAAGTAACGTTTTTTCACGCTGCAAAATTACGTAAAAATAAGGATTTATTTATGGGGCATGCCATAATTCATGTTTATTTGTAATGAAAATTAAACGGAGATAAATAACTAATGCAATATTAAAAAGGTATTTAGATGCAATATTATGATCGTTTGATACAATAAATTGGGTTTGAAATGCTCCGGATGTTTCGGTTGATTTTTTCTTGATTCTCAGGGTTTCGTATTTCAGAAATTTTCTCTAACTTTGTGAAAATGTTATTCATGCGTTTAATAATTGTTACCATCAAAACTTTCAGGAAATGAAAAAATCAATAAAAAAAACAGTTCTTTTATTTTTATTACTAATTACTGTTTCTCTTTCAGCTCAACAATCGCCACAAATTATCAATGTAGAAGCTCGTCAGACCATCTCTTTGAACGGACACTGGAAAACCATAGTCGATCCTTTCGAAAACGGATACTACGATTATCGGCGTATGCCAATGAAATCAGGTGGTTATGGCGACGATAAAGAATATACAGATAAAACAAAATTGCAGGAATATGATTTTTCGACAGATAAAACGCTGACAGTTCCCGGTGACTGGAATACACAACGCCTTGAATTATACTACTATGAAGGCACCGTTTGGTATCGAAACAGATTTAATTATGAGATGAAGAATGATAAACGTGTTTTTCTGCATTTTGGAGCCGTAAATTATGAGGCTATCGTTTTTTTGAATGGAAAAGAAATAGGTCAGCACATAGGTGGATTTACTCCTTTTAACTTCGAAGTGACCAATGCACTAAAAAATGGAGAAAATTCACTTGTTGTAAAAGTTGATAATAAACGAAAGCTTGAGGCTGTGCCAACCATCAATACCGATTGGTGGAATTACGGTGGAATAACCCGCGAGGTTACTTTGATAGAAACACCAGCAACTTTTGTGCGTGATTATTATGTTCAATTAAAAAAGTCGGACAAGAATCTTATTCAGGGCTGGATTCAGTTAGATGGTAAACAGTTAGCTAAGTCACTGAAACTGGAAATTCCCGAACTGAAAATTGTACAGCGATTAACGCCGGATGCCAATGGGTATGCCGCTTTTGAAATAAAGGCAAAACCGTTATTGTGGTCTCCCGAAAATCCCAAACTTTACAAAGTGAATATAACTGTCGACAATGAAACATTGACGGACGAAATTGGGTTCAGAACGATAGAAACCAAAGGAACACAGATTTTATTAAATGGGAAACCTGTTTTTCTCAGAGGTATATGCATTCACGAAGAAGCAGCTTTCAGCAACAGCAGAGCTTATTCGAAGGAGCAGGATATTACCTTGCTTCAATGGGCCAGGGATATGGGTTGTAATTTTGTTCGCCTGGCACATTATCCACACAACGAACAAATGGTTCGTCAGGCCGAAAGGATGGGTTTAATGGTTTGGTCCGAAATCCCTGTTTACTGGACTATTCAATGGGGCAATGAAGCAACCTATGCAAATGCCAAAAATCAGCTCACCGATAATATTACCCGCGATAAAAACAGGGCGAATATTATCATTTGGTCCATTGCTAACGAAACGCCACATGGTGCTGCCCGACTTAGTTTCCTGACCCGTTTGGCTGAAAAAACACGACAGCTCGATCCGGTAAGATTGGTGGGTGCAGCCATGGAAAAAGAAGAACTGAGTGCCGGACTTATGACTGTTAACGATGAGTTGACTCAAATTATGGATGTATTGAGTTTTAACGAATATGTGGGTTGGTACGATGGCACACCTGAAAAATGTGACCGGGTCAACTGGACTTTTTCTGTACAGAAGCCGGTGATAATTACTGAATTTGGCGGAGGTGCACTCTATGGATTAAGAGGTGATGTCACAGAGCGCTTCACCGAAGATTATCAGGAAGATCTGTACATCAGAAGTGTGAATATGTTTAAACGGATACCCGGACTTGCCGGTACTGCGCCCTGGATTTTGAAAGATTTCCGATCGCCACGTCGTCAGTTGCGCAATATTCAGGATGATTTTAATCGTAAAGGCTTGATTTCGGACAAAGGACAGAAAAAGAAAGCTTTCTTTGTAATGAAAAAATGGTACGATGAATTAAAAGAGCAATATAAATAGTTACGAGTAAATAGTTACGAGTTACAAGACTGTTTGTTTGTGTTTTAGTATTGTAAAACAAATGGTCAGATATTATAAATTGCTAATTGTAAACATTAAAAAAGCCAACTGTAAAAAGTTGGCTTTTTTAAGTTTGATAGGATTACAATCCTTTTTCGCTGAGGTAACGCTCGGCTTCAAGTGCTGCCTGACAGCCACTTCCGGCAGCTGTAATGGCTTGCCTGTAATGTGGGTCGGCTACGTCTCCTGCAGCAAACACGCCTGCAATATTAGTGCGTGGAGTGCCAGGAATGGTTTTAATGTAACCAATTTCGTCAGTTTCAATCCATGGTTTGAATACGTCGGAATTTGGTTTGTGTCCGATTGCCAGGAAAAATCCATCTATTTCGATGTGAAGTTGTTCTTCGTCCGACTGTCCGCGACGTTTCACAAGATCAGCGCCCTGCACCACTTTATCACCAGTAAGACCAACGGTTTCACATTCGAAAAGCACTTCAATTTTTGGGTTGCTCAATACGCGTTCCTGCATAATTTTTGAAGCTCGAAGGAAAGGTTTCCGAACGATCAGGAATACTTTATCGGCCAAACCCGAGAGGTAACTTGCTTCTTCGCAAGCGGTGTCGCCACCACCTACCACAGCTACTTTGCGTTTGCGGTAGAAGAATCCATCGCAGGTAGCACAAGCCGACACACCCGAACCTGCATATTTTGTTTCGTCGGGCAAACCAAGGTATTTGGCTGTGGCACCGGTAGAGATAATAATTGTATCTGCCTCAATTAGTTTTTCACCATCAACAGTTACTTTGTAAGGGGCAGCCGAGAGGTCGGTGGCAGTTACCATCCCAAAACGTACATCTGTTCCGAAGCGTTCAGCTTGTTTTTGCAAATCGACCATCAATTCGGGGCCTGTAATTCCTTCGGGATATCCCGGGAAATTTTCCACTTCATTGGTAGTTGTTAATTGTCCACCCGGTTGCATGCCTACATACATCACAGGAGCTAAGTTAGCTCTCGAAGCATAAATAGCAGCTGTATATCCTGCTGGTCCTGAGCCTATAATCAGGCAACGTACTTTTTCTGTCATATTGTTATGTGTTTTTATTTTTTTATAAATTATGTATCTTGTGCTACAGGACTTTCATTGATTCAAATTTTTAAATAATTAAACATCTGAAATTGTAGAAAAATTGATACTGTACATTTTATCTTAAATCATTTATGGTTACGCCTTTGAATTTATTTTTATTAAAAACAAAGGTGTCGTCGGTAACTTTAATTCCTTTCTGATAATTGCTCAGTGTGAGGAACATCGTAGAGCCGTTTTTTAAATTCATTTTTATCGAAACCAAATTTCCGGTGTTTTTGCCAACCACTACTTCGATTTTAGTGAAATCATTGTTCTTTTGTTTCGGCGTCATTTCTACAAAGTAGTTTTGTGCCGATTTTGATTTTCCGAATCGAATGTTTGATTTCAGCTTGTAACCCGAAAGTATTGCCATTGGATTAACTTGTGCCAGTTCGGTATCGGTTGGCTCTGTAATTGAAACTTCGTTGTTTTGTTCCATATAAGCCCACTGTGTTTTTCCATCGAACCATGCTTTCGTTTCGTCCATTTCAAGTACAAATTTATTTGCTTTCAAAATAAATGTCCCTGAATTTGAATGCGAATTTAAAGCATTTTTTTCAGTTACCGAAAGCTTGAAATTTGTCTTAATGGCATTTGTTTTTGCCGAATTAAGTAGATTATTTATAACTCTTTCTGCATCAGGGTTGTTTTGTGCGAAAATGCCTGGTATTGAAAATATTAATATAGCAATAGAATACGTGAATTTGTTCATTTTTATAAGTTTACAGTAAATAATTGCGCGTTGATTGTTTTTACATAAGACAAATAGCGTGCAAACTTTTTAAATTGATTTCAGTTGTACGAAAAATGAATTATTAAGATTTCTATCAATTGCTCTTAATCAATTAATTAAGATGTTTAAGTACCTGTTCAAGATGATAATCGTCCATAACCAACACCTGACGGGCTTTGCTTCCTTCGAAAGGTCCTATGATACCTGCTACTTCGAGTTGATCCACAATGCGTCCGGCACGGTTGTAGCCTATTGAAAATTTACGTTGAATAAGCGATGTCGAACCTTGCTGATTAGCCACAATAAGTCGGGCTGCTTCTTCGAACAACGGATCGCGTTTCGTCATGTCAATCGAACTTACATCAATGCCTTCGCCTTCTGCACTCAGATATTCAGGCAGATAGAAAGCAGTTGGATAACTTTGTTGTCCGCTAATGTGATGCACTATGTTTTCAACTTCGGGAGTATCCACAAATGCACATTGTACACGAATTAAGTCATTGCCTTGCGAGAAAAGCATATCTCCGCGTCCGACCAATTGATTGGCGCCCGGAGAATCTAAAATTGTACGCGAGTCGATCATCGACGAAACACGGAAAGCCACACGGGCAGGGAAGTTAGCTTTGATAACGCCGGTAATGATGTTCACCGAAGGGCGTTGCGTGGCAATAATCATGTGAATTCCCACTGCACGCGCCAACTGGGCAATGCGTGCGATTGGCATTTCCACTTCTTTACCGGCTGTCATTATCAAGTCGCCAAACTCATCCACAATCACAACGATGTAAGGCAGAAAGCGATGCCCTTTTTCGGGGTTCAGGTTACGGTTGTAGAATTTTTCGTTGTACTCCTTGATGTTCCGAACATGTGCTTTTTTAAGTAAATCGTACCGATCGTCCATTTCTTTACATAGCGAGTTCAGCGTTTCAACTACTTTGCTTGTGTCGGTAATAATGGCATCGTCACCGTCGGGCAATTTGGCCAGAAAATGTTTTTCAATATCTCCGTAAATATTAAATTCTACTTTTTTAGGATCCACCAGCACCAATTTAAGTTCAGAAGGGTGTTTTTTGTAAAGCAGAGATGTGATAATTGCATTCAGTCCCACCGATTTACCCTGACCGGTAGCACCAGCCACAAGTAAGTGTGGCATTTTGGCCAAATCGACCATGAAAATATCGTTGGTAATGGTGCGTCCGAAAGCTACCGGAAGTTCGAATTTAGAATCCTGAAATTTTTTGGAAGCAATGATTGAATGCATTGAGACTACCTGAGGATCAGCGTTCGGAACTTCGATACCAATCGTTCCTTTTCCGGGTATCGGGGCAATGATACGAATACCGGTGGCGGCAAGGCTCAACATAATATCATATTCCAGGTTCCTGATTTTAGAAATACGAACGCCGGCTTTTGGCACAATTTCGTACAAAGTAATCGTTGGTCCAACCGTTGCCTTGATAGTATCTATTTCAATACCAAAGTTTTGGAGAATGGTGATGATTTTGTTTTTATTCGCATTTTGTTCCACCATGTCGATTTGTGTATCGTTGTCGGTACCGTAAATCTTCAACAAATCGAGGGTAGGAGGGACGTAATGAGATAAATCCAGTGTAGGATCGTATTTTCCGAGTTTTGCAAGGTTGTAGAAAGGGTCATCGTTCTCTTCGTTCACAGCATTCGCTTCTACAGCATCCACGGCTTTGTTCTCTTCTGTTTCTTCAGGTTGGGTGATTTCAAAAGGAACTTCTACTTCCGGTATATCTTCCGCCTCAGGCATGTCATCAGTTGCAATGCTGAAACTTTCTTCTTCCATGTCGGTGCCTTTTGTAATCCAGTCTTCGGGTATAATTTCAGTTCCGACAGCAACAGTTTGCTCCTGAGCATTCTCTTGCTCAAAATAATCCTGATCCTCAGTTTCCGACTCTTTTTGTCTCTTTGAAAAAATACGTTTCAGAAATGGTATGGTGGCTTTTGAGCTTATGATGCTATAAACCAGAAAGGTGCCAACTATCAGCATGAGCGTTCCCGGAAATCCGATGTATGAATTAAGCCATGTGCTCACAGCTTCGCCATGCTGACCTCCCGGTGCAAAGAAAATCCATTCTTTTACAAAAGGATTTACTGCAAATCCAAGGGCTACGGATGTCCATATCAACCAGAATGAAGCGTGGAAAAAGCTTTTGATTAACGATGGAGACTTTATTTTAAGCATCTTGAAACTAATCAGTCCAATAAAAAATATAATAGCAAAGGATGAAATACCAAACCATTTGTGAATGAAAATGTGTGATAAGTAGGCTCCCGTAATGGATGTCCAGTTCTGGGTGTCGTAGCGCATTGCCTTGATTTCGGACAATGGAAGCTCCATGATGCTTTGATCGGCAGCACCCGAAATGAAATAAGATATAAAAGCCATTATCAGGTACAAAACTCCTAACAAAAGCATTAATCCTGCAACAAATCTTGTGCGTTCATCGCTTACAAAAGATTTTATCATGTCCCAAATGCCCGGTTCGTTCGATTTTTGCTTTTCTGCTCTTTTTTTCTGCTCGGGTTTTGATTCGGTTTTAACGCCTGGTCTTATCGGTTTTCGTGGTGCCATAAATATTGTAGTTAATAATTTGGAATATGGTATTCGAAATTATTGATTTGTTTGTTTTTTTGTAATGATAAAATAAGTTTTGTGCTTTAATTTGCAAAAATAGCAAAAAAGACAGGGGATAAATTATTTTTTCTCATAAATTTGCAGACTTTAGATAAAAGACAAAAAGAGGGCTGGTGCAATTGAAATGCGATTTCATTTGTGTCTATAAATTGTCGCCAATTAATAACAACACAATGACAACTAAACAACGTTTCAAAAATATAATTGAATGGTTTCAGGTAAATATGCCTGTAGCCGAAACGGAACTTCATCACAACAATCCTTATGAATTATTGGTGGCTGTAATTTTGTCGGCACAATGCACCGATAAGCGTGTTAATATGATTACTCCGGCTTTGTTCAAAGCTTTTCCGACGCCTGAGGTGATGGCTGCAAGTTCGCACGAGGTGGTTTTTGATTATATTCGTTCCATTTCGTATCCGAACAACAAAGCCAAACATTTGGTGGGTATGGCTCAGAAGCTGGTCAGCGATTTTGGTGGCGTGGTGCCCGACGATGTGGATTTGCTACAAACTTTACCCGGAGTAGGACGGAAGACTGCCAACGTAATTGCTTCGATTATTTACGATAAACCGGCCATGGCTGTAGATACGCATGTTTTCAGAGTGTCGGAGCGGATCGGGCTGACTACAAACTCTAGGAATCCGCTCCAGACCGAACGAGAACTGATGAAGAACATTCCCGAAGAATTAATCCCGCGGGCACATCACTGGCTTATTTTGCATGGACGGTATGTGTGTATTGCTCGCAAACCCAAATGCGATCAATGCGGGCTGACTGAGTGGTGCCGGTATTACAAAAAACAAAGCCCCGAATAAATTTCGGAGCTTTGTTCTTTATAAAAATCTCAAATCTTCAAACTGAGTTTTACTCTTCCGCTATACGGTTGAAATCGTCTGATTTGTGCAGGTTCATCTGTGCCCGCATAAGGTTTACCGATTTCATTGCAATGATTTTTGTTTCGTTCAGTATGTTCAAATAGAGGATACTGTTACGTGATCCGGTTTCCTTTTCCTTTGTACGTTTGATTTGTTTTTTTACTAATTCAGAATACAAGTCAAGAATGCCGGCCCTACGTTCCTTAATTTTTTCAAGTCCAGAATAATCATTGTTTTTGATCATGTCTGTGTATTCTCTGAATGCAGCAATGAAGGAGCCTCCAAGTTCTTTCAGGTCTTCAATCTGTTCTTTGCTGAATCCTTCGTGTGCATTGTCAATAAAATCGTACCCGGATTTTGTAATATAGCGAAGCGATACGGATATTTCGTAGGAATAATCCACTGCCTGAACGTAATATTGCCCGGTGTCTAACGATGCTTGATTGAGTCGTTGCAAGGTGGGTAGTACTTCGTAGGCTCTTTGACGTTTACATTTTCCGTGAAATTCGTCAGCTATTTTGTATAGTTTTGATAAGTTCTTTCGATCTTCTTTAAATAATCCATCCAAAACACCCTGATACACTTCGATGGTGGTTGCCACTGCTTGTTCGATTTGTTGAGTAGCGTTTACTACTATATCGTGTTCATCGTTGATAAGTACTTCATTTTCATTAATTTCGTTTTTCTCACGTTTCTTGTGTACACGTGCAAATTGCAGAAACAGGAAGATAACCAAAATTATGGATCCGATAATGGCATAAATACCGCCATACATAAGAGCAAATGCAACCAAAGCAGCTACCGAAAATGCAATAATAGCAGTAAGAAACCAGCCACTTATGACCGTAAGTACTCCGGTAATGCGATATACCGCACTTTCGCGCCCCCATGCTCTGTCGGCCAGCGAGGAACCCATCGCTACCATAAAAGTTACATAAGTGGTTGAAAGTGGAAGCTTCAGGTCAGTACCCACCGAAATAAGCAGTGCGGAAACAGTAAGATTGACAGAAGCCCGTATCATATCGAAAGAAGCATCTCCTTTTTCCTCGCTCGAAAGAGGTTTGAATCGGCTTTCGATAAAACTACTCACTTTCTGCGGGGTGATTTTGTCAATCATCTTACTGAAATTTACAGCATTCCGAACAAGTTTTCGCGATGCTCCGGTAGACGAAAAACGTTCAATTCCCTCATCCTGACGAGATAGGTTTACTTCTGTTTTTGTAACACTTTTGGCTTTTTTCGAAAACCATAATGCCAATACCATTATTATGCCTGCTCCGAACAAATATCTCCAGTCCACATTTACCGGGTCGGAAAGTTGATTCATCATTAGCGTGTCCACTGACCCTCCCGACGCCGCAACGCCTGATGCAATTTCGAACGAACTTAATCCGGCCATAAATACACCTATAAAGTTAACAAGGTCATTGCCGGCGAATGAAAGTGCCAAAGCTGCGGTACCTGCCAAAATAATGATTTTGAGGATATTTATTTTGAAAACATGTTGAAGCAGAGCCATAAGAGCGGTCCAGCTCAGCCAGGTGTAAAGCAATGCAATTCCGATATTGTCGTGGATGTATATTACGGTGTCTTTCGATAGTAATGTTGTGTTTTTTAGCCCTTTGAAAATAGCAAAATAAGTGATGGCAGTCAGTGCTATTCCTCCCCAGATGGCTCCGAAGTAATTGAATGATTTTTTGTATTTAAAAGAAAAAACAAGGCGCGAAACCCACATGATGCCTGAACCAAATGCGAAGGCAATAACTACAGAAACTAAGATGCCGGAGATAATAGCAAAGGCTTTACCGGTATTGATATAGTCGATAAGTAAGCCTGAATCGGTTTGCCATATATTGACTAAAGCCACTGCTACAGCGGCTCCAAGTAATTCGAAGATAAGAGAAACAGTGGTAGAGGTGGGGAGACCGAAGGTGTTGAATACATCGAGAAGAATAACGTCGGTTACCATTACCGCCAGAAAAAGCATCATGATTTGTGGAAATGTAAACATGCCAGGATGAAAAACACCACTTCGGGCAATTTCCATCATGCCACTCGAAAACAAGGAACCAATCAATACGCCTATTGATGCTACAGTAAGAATTACCCACAGAGGTGCAACTTTAGATCCAATACTTGAGTTCAGAAAATTAACAGCATCGTTTGCTACTCCTACTACAAGGTCGAGCGCTGCAAGACCCAATAAAACAATCACAATTACAATGTAAATAGTATCCATTTATGTTTTTTTATTTGGTGGCAAAATTACATACAATCCTATTCTGTATAATCAACAACTTCATTAAATATATGTTTCAAAAATATTACAAAAACATTACAAATATATGCATGGAGCTTTTTAGCTGGATGTATTAAAAAAATTTGGATATTTAGAAATGTATGCTTAATTTTACAGCTTGATTAACAATCATTTTGATGGAACTACTTGTATTAGCTTTATTATTCTTATTCAACGGTTTTTTTGCATTATCGGAAATTGCGCTTGTGTCAAGTAAAAAAACTCGACTCGAACAAATGCGGTTAAAAGGGAGTAAAGGGGCTGCTATAGCATTATTACTTCAGAGAGACTCAGAAGATTTTCTGTCGGCCATTCAGGTGGGCATCACTCTTATTGGTATTGTAACGGGGGTTTATGGCGGTGTGAATATTGCCGATGACATTACGCCCTTTATCGCCCGTTCGGAGATGTTGCAGCCTTATGCAGCCGAGATTGCAATGACCCTCACCATTGTAGTTATTACTTATTTATCTATTATCATTGGCGAACTTGCCCCTAAAACAATAGCGCTGAGTAATCCGGAAAAAACAGCCCGCATTGTGGCCCCCTACGTTTATTATTTCAGTAAAATTCTTTTTCCTTTTGTTTGGTTGTTGTCAGTTTCTACTAATTTGATAATGAAACTTTTGGGAGTTAAAAAACAAAATGAGCAGATTACAGAAACCGAATTGCGTCAGATGATTAAGCTGGCAACGAACGAAGGGGTGATAGAAGAGGAGCAAAACGACATTCATGAAAATGTGTTTTATTTTTCGGATAAGAAAGCTCACCATTTAATGACGCATCGTACTGATATTGAATGGGTGGATCTGAACAGAAGCCTCACGGAAATAACACACAAAATAGAGTCGGTTCATCACAGCAAAATTGTATGTTGCCGCGATGATATGGATAATTTTCAGGGCGTTTTATATGTAAAGGATTATTACAAAGCGCTGAGTAAAAATAAGAATATAAACATTGAAGACCTTATTGTAGAGCCTATTATACTTCCTGAAAATGCCGAAGCACACAAGGTATTGAATGAGTTGCGACAAAACGAAAGTCGTGTTTGCTTTATTGTGAACGAATATGGTGGATTTGAAGGGGTGATAACCCTTTACGATATTATGGAAAATCTTGTGGGTGATATTCCCGAAGCCGGTGAATCATCAGAGCCCGATATGTTTGTGCGCGATGATGATTCGGTACTTGTGAATGGCGATGCACCTGTCGAAATTCTGACAGATATTATCGAAGAATTTGAAGTGGATTTTAGTAAAATAGATTATAATACTGTGGCAGGATTTGTACTTTCACAATTGAATGCAATTCCTGCTGTTGGCGACAAGTTTGTGTATATGAAGCACTCGTTCGAAGTAGTGGATATGGATGCAAATCGGATTGATAAGTTGCTCATTACTAAATTGTAATTTTTATTATTCATAATTTTAAGTTTCAATCGACTTAATTATAACACAAAGAAAAACCCCTTGCAACTGAAATTGCAAGGGGTTTTGGTTTTATATAGTTTCCACAGGGTTGCGCCTGCGGGGAGATAGTTCTTAATTAATGCATAATTCATATTTATGCATTGTGAATTATGCATTATATATTATGAATTGATTTTACATCATTCCACCCATTCCACCGCCCATAGGCATTTGAGGAGCTGCATTTTCTTCTTTCTTCTCGGTGATCACACATTCGGTGGTGAGGAACATACCCGCGATAGAAGCTGCATTTTCCAAAGCAACACGGCAAACTTTAGCTGGATCAACTACTCCGGCTGCAAAGAAGTTTTCATACACATCGGTACGGGCATTGTAGCCATAGTCGCCTTTGCCTTCGCGTACTTTTTGCACAACAACAGCTCCTTCTTTTCCAGCATTGAACACAATCTGGCGAAGAGGCTCTTCTATGGCGCGTTTTACAATATCCACTCCGATAGCTTCATCTTCGTTGGCGGCTTTGAGTCCTGTTAGTGAATCGATAGCACGAATATAGGCTACTCCACCACCGGGTACTATACCTTCTTCGATAGCAGCACGGGTTGCGCTCAATGCATCGTCTACACGATCTTTCTTTTCCTTCATTTCAACTTCCGAGCCAGCTCCAACGTAAAGTACTGCTACTCCGCCTGATAACTTGGCCAAACGTTCCTGCAGTTTTTCGCGGTCGTAATCCGAAGTTGTAGTGGCAATCTGCGCCTTGATCTGAGTAATACGGTTTGAAATATTTTCTTTTTCGCCTGATCCGTTTACAATGACTGTGTTGTCTTTGTTTACAGTTATTTTTTCAGCAGTTCCAAGCATTTCAAGCGTAGCCTGTTCCAATGTAATTCCTTTTTCCTCTGAAATAACAACACCACCGGTTAATACGGCTATGTCTTCGAGCATTTCCTTGCGACGGTCGCCAAAGCCAGGAGCTTTTACTGCACATATTTTGAGCTGAGCGCGCAGGCGATTGACAACTAGAGTCGTCAGCGCTTCGCTATAAACATCTTCTGCAATAATCAGTAACGGACGACCCGACTGAACGGCTGGTTCCAGTACCGGAAGCAATTCTTTGAGGTTGGAGATTTTTTTGTCGTAGATAAGGATATAAGGTTTATCCATTTCCACTTCCATTTTCTCTGTATTTGTAACAAAATAAGCCGAGATATATCCACGATCGAATTGCATACCTTCAACTACTTCTATTGTTGTGTCAGTTCCTTTGGCTTCTTCTATGGTGATAACTCCATCTTTCGAAACTTTGCGCATGGCATCGGCAATGAGTTTCCCAATTTCTTCGTCGTTGTTTGCCGAAATAGAAGCTACCTGTTCAATTTTGTCATAATCGTCGCCAACAATTTGCGCTTGCGAAGCTATGTTTTTCACTACCTGTGCAACAGCTTTGTCAATTCCACGTTTCAAATCCATTGGGTTAGCACCGGCAGTTACATTTTTTAATCCTACGCTTACGATAGATTGTGCTAATACAGTGGCTGTTGTTGTTCCGTCTCCGGCATCTTCGCCTGTTTTTGAAGCCACTTCTTTTACAAGTTGTGCTCCAAGGTTCTGGAATGGGTCTTCGAGTTCAATTTCTTTGGCTACACTCACGCCGTCTTTGGTGATGTGTGGAGCGCCAAATTTCTTTTCTATGATTACATTGCGACCTTTAGGGCCTAACGTTACTTTAACTGCATTTGCCAGACTGTCTACACCTTTTTTAAGTTGGTCGCGGGCATCGATATTGAATAATATTTCTTTTGACATAATTTTTTTTATTTACAATTTAATTATTTACAATTTGTAATTTAATAAGTTCATTTGCATATTAGCAAATTGGCACATTAAATTATTGCCAAAATATCCGATTGTCTCATGATCAGGTATTTTTCTCCTTCCCACTCAAGTTCGGTACCTGCATATTTGCCATACAATACGGTATTGCCAATTGCAACCACCATTTCTTCATCTTTTGTTCCGTTGCCAACTGCTAGTACTTCACCTTTGAGAGGTTTTTCTTTGGCTGAGTCGGGAATGATAATTCCGCTTACTGTTTTTTGTTCTGCCGGTGCAGGTTTTACCAACACACGGTCGGCTAATGGTTTAATGTTCATAATTACTGTATTTATATGTTTAATGTATATATGTTGATTGTTGTTGACGCAAAAAAAGTCCATGATAAAAAATGCATGAAAATTTTTGTCAAAACCGTCAGTTGACTATCAGAATTTGTGCCAAAGCAATGTGAAGCGTTTTTTGACAGCTATAACGGTTGGGCGACAGAAAAGTTGAAACTTTAGCTGACAACTTGTCATTTTTGTCGCGATACTTTACAGAGATAAAGGATTTTGTAAAGGTCGAAAAGTAGAAGTGAGGGATGTGGACTGCACAATTGATGGCGAAGCATGTTCCGGAGCACATCGAAACTAAAAGCACAGAAAGTAAGAAGGCCGAATCTCTTTAAAACGATTAAATAATGAAGAAGTTTGGATTCGTCGGGGAGATAAGGGAATCTGTTTGTTTGCCAGAGCAATAAGAGGTTGCGGGTAGCTTCCTCTGTTTTTTGAAGAAAAACACTGTTAGTGTCCAACCCTTTATGAATTAACGGATTTTCGATTTGAATAAGATCATGTTCCAGCTCATGTAGATGATGTCCGAAAAGCATGTCTTCGTGACCGTATCCACGAATGGTTTCGTCGAACCTGACGCTATTGAATAGGGATTTTGAAATCATGAAGTTGAAAGTGGAAAAATTGTTTTTACCTCTTTCCATTGCTGAACGTGCTTCCCGCTGTCTGCCGTATTTCAAACGTAAACTGTAATTAGGATTGTTTTCGTTTGGATCATAAGTTGTACCTCCAATAACGACACAATCTTCCTTGCAAAATGAAATGTATTTTTCAACAAAATGAGTTGAATTGATTTCTGCATCACAATCGATGAACAAAAGATGTTCATATTTCGCTTTGTCGGCCAATCGGTTTCTGATGGCTGAACGGCCAGAATTTTCCTTATACGCAATATAAATACATCTTTCAAATACTTTCACACTTTTATTTTCGTTTAAGAACAAAGTTGATCCATCTTCCATTACAATAATTTCAAAATCGACATAAGTATCCATAGCCTGCTTGTGAAGCTCGGATACCAAACCGCTAATGTCTTGATTGTATGTCGGGATCAGAATGGAAAGCATTTTTTTTTCTTTTGATGTATTTGTTTCGTAATTATGGCTTTAAATTGAAATTAGTGTGTTTTTAGTTTCCAGAACAAGTTTCGTAAAACAAAGTAAAACAGAAGGCAAATAATAGCCCCTGCTAATACTGATGCAGCATACCATTTCGAAGTGGATACGAAAGAACCAAAACGAGCATGGGACACCGAAATGCCGGGAAACATTTTAAGGAATACAAAAGTATTAATATTTTCAATACAATCTATTAAACCAACAAAAAACGGGAACCAGCGGATGAATGAAATTTTTTCTCCCAAACGTCCTGAATTGTTCAAGAGGTATTTTAAAATAAAAAAAGTAAGGAGGCAGTAGATCGGTATGTAAAGGTAATCGACAGCAAGAAAACTGTAGTATTGCTGTATGCCTTTGTGTCCTATTGAAGTAAATAAGGAATTTATATCTGTTAAACTATAGCGGGGCAACAAATCAAGGGAAAGCAAATTTTTGTCAGGTATACTTACGTCGAAACGGGGAAGCAGCCAGCCGTAAAAAGCAAGAAAGCCTGCACTAAGAAGGGCAATAATAGCTATATTTCTTTTGTTTTGAAGTGTCATTGCCTTTTTATTGTTAATGAGATTATTGCAAATATAGTAAATACTTTTTCGAAAACAGATTTAAAAATCAAATAATTCCTTTTGCGGTATTAAAAGAAAGTTTTTCATGTGTTCAAAAAAAAAGATGTTGTAGATTGTTTTATTCTATTTTATAGTTAAGTTTGTTGTCGCTTAACGTTATTTCCGATTATTTGTAGTCGTCGTATCGTTTTTAGTGTTAATTTTGTAGTTTTAAAAGAGGAGATTTATAATGGATAGATTACGCTTTCAGAGTTTGGCAAGCGGGAGTAGTGGAAATTGTTATTTTATTGGAAATGCTTCATATGGATTTTTAATCGATGCAGGAATCGGAGTTCGTACCATTCGCAAATGCTTACGTAATATAGGGTTGGATTTCAGGAATATATGGGGTGTTTTTGTTACACACGATCATGCTGATCATATTAAAGCTGTAGGTGCGCTTGGCGAAAGATATAAAGTGCCTGTTTATGCTACGCGAATGACGCACGAAGGGATTAAACGAAGTTATTGTGTGACTGAAAAACTATACGAAAGCAAGAGATTCATCGAAAAGTTTGAAACCATAGAATTAGGAGACTTTAAAGTGACTGCTTTCCCTGTATCGCACGATGCTACTGATAATGTTGGGTATACAGTGGAATATAAGGGAAAAAGATTTACTTTTGCTACCGATCTCGGATATGTTTGCGAGCATGCAGCCGCTCATTTGCAAAAGGCTGATTTTATGGTTTTTGAAGCCAATTACGATCGGCAGATGTTGGACAGTGGTGCTTATCCGCCTCATCTGAAAAACAGGATAAAGGCAAATACAGGTCATTTGAGTAACGATCAGGCAGGTGCTTTTCTTGCCGAAAATTACAGTGAAGGGATGAAAAATATTTTTCTTTGTCACCTGAGCCGCGAAAATAATTTGCCCGAATTGGCTTTTGCTACAATTGAAAATTATTTAGGACAAAAAGATATAAAAGTAGGAAAAGATGTTGATCTGGTGGTTTTAGATCGTTATACACCTTCTGAACTTTACGTTTTCGACTGATATAAATTGCCTGTTACGAGCATGCTTGTTTAATGCAAAAAACGATTTCAAATTCACAAAATACAAGAGTAATAAAAAATTACTAAAATTCAATGTTATGCCATCGAACTTAGTTATTATCCCTACCTACAACGAAAAAGAAAACATCGAAAGTATTATTCGTGCGGTATTTTCGCAGCCATTGTCGTTTCATGTGTTAATTATTGAAGATGGCTCGCCCGATGGAACATCTGAAATAGTGAAGACCATGCAAACCGAATTTCCTACTCAGCTTTTCATGATCGAGCGAAAAGGTAAACTGGGATTAGGTACAGCATATATAACAGGTTTTAAGTGGGCATTGGCTCATAACTACGACTATATCTTCGAAATGGATGCAGATTTTTCGCATAATCCAAAAGACTTACCCCGGCTTTATGATGCATGCGCTAATATGGGTGCCGATGTGGCCATCGGTTCACGTTATGTAACTGGTGTGAATGTTGTAAACTGGCCTATAGGTCGTGTGTTGATGTCGTATTTTGCATCGAAATATGTGCGTTTTGTTCTGGGAATGAACATTGCCGATACTACTGCCGGATTCAAGTGTTATAGAAGGGAAGTGCTCGAAACCATTGAACTGGATCAGGTTCGTTTTAAGGGCTATGCATTTCAGGTCGAAATGAAATTTACAGCTTATAAATGTGGATTTGTGTTGAAAGAAGTTCCTATTATTTTTATCAACAGGGAGCTAGGTACATCGAAAATGAGTGGAGGAATTTTTGGAGAAGCGTTTTTTGGTGTCATTCAGCTTAAGATGAATAGTTGGGTACGCAAATTTCCAAAAAAGAAAATCTGAATTGCTATAGATATAAAGTGAATATCAATTGTTAATACAGAACAACTAAATTAAATACATTACTATGTCGGCTTTACAACTTATTCGGAATGCTACAATTATCAACGAAGGGAAAGCTTTTGTGGGTTCAGTGCTGATTGATGGTGAATTTATAAAAGCCATTTACCAGCATGGAATGCCTATGAAAATCGATGAACCCTATGATGAGATCGACGCCAAAGGGAAATGGCTTATACCAGGTGTTATCGACGATCAGGTTCATTTTCGAGAGCCAGGACTGACACATAAAGGTGATATATACTCTGAGTCTAAAGCGGCGGTAGCCGGTGGCATTACATCTTTTATGGAAATGCCCAACACCATGCCACAAACAACTACGATTGAGGCTTTGGAACATAAATATGCGCTTGGTGCCGAGAAGTCTTTGGCCAATTATTCCTTTTATATGGGTGCGACCAATACTAATTTAGATGAACTACGCAAAGTGGACCCGGAAAAAGTGTGTGGTGTTAAGGTATTTATGGGCTCTTCCACAGGAGATATGCTTGTTGACAATACCGAAACCCTGAGTAGTATTTTTAAAGAAATACCGATGTTGATTGCCACACACTGCGAGGACGAAGCAACGATTCTTCAGAATAAAACATATTATAGAAATTTATTGGGTGATGATATTCCTGTAAAATACCATCCGCTTATTCGAAGCGAGGAGGCATGTTACCGATCATCATCTTTCGCGGTAGAATTGGCTACAAAGTTTAATGCACGTTTACATGTGCTGCATGTTTCAACTGAACGTGAGCTGAGCCTTTTCGACGAAGAAAAACGACTGAAAGATAAAAAAATAACTTCTGAAGTTTGCGTTCATCACTTGTGGTTTTCCGATAAGGATTACAAAAAATACGGAAATCGTATCAAGTGGAATCCAGCCATTAAAACAGAAAATGACAGGCTTGCGCTTGCTGAAGGAATTAATTCCGGAAAAGTTGATGTTGTGGCTACCGATCATGCACCTCATTTATGGAGCGAGAAAGAAGGTTCGTATTTCAAAGCAGCTTCGGGTGGTCCTATGGTTCAGCATGCATTGGTAAGTATGTTGCAGTTGGCCAGAAACGGGCTGTTCAAAGTAGCGGATGTAGTGGACAAAATGTGTCATGGGCCAGCCGAACTGTATCGTGTGTCCGGTCGTGGATACATTCGTGTCGGGTATTATGCCGATTTGGTGTTGATCGATCCCGGAACTACCTGGACGGTGACATCTGAAAATATACTTTATCGTTGCGGTTGGTCTCCTTTCGAAGGTACAAGCTTTGATTGTTCAGTAATGACTACCTGGGTGAATGGAAATAAGGTTTTCGACAACAATGAAATAGATGAAACTTTTCGTGGAAGAAGATTGAATTTCTATCTATAGCAACATCTGAAATATAACAAAAGATGGATTACAAAAAAAAACTATTAGCTTATTTAATTCCGGGCGTCCTGGTTCTGAGTCTTGTTTTTTTTATTTTTTCTCCCTTTAAAAAACAAAAAGAATACATTCATAACGAAGGGAAAGCTCAGGGAACTTACTATTCGGCAACTTACCTGCAGCCCGAAGGAAAAGACCTGCAACCGGAGATAGAAAAATTATTCAAAGAATTTGATTTGTCATTGTCGACTTATAACCCGAATTCGATTATTTCAAAAATAAATAAGAATGACGATTCGGTGAAAACTGATATTTATTTCGAAACAATGTTTGAGGCTGCCCGGAAAGTATCGGAAAATACTAATGGGGCTTTTGACATAACCGTGGCACCACTTGTTAATGCCTGGGGGTTTGGTTTTGGAAATCACGAAAGGATCAAAGCTCCGGATGTACAAAAATTGCTTCCACTCGTCGGATACCAAAAGATCAGTCTTGTCAACCATAAACTCATAAAGGAAAATCCTGAAATGATGATTGATGCAAGTGCCATAGCTCAGGGTTATTCGGCTGATTTGATAGCTCAGCTTTTCGAAAAAAATAATTGTAAAAATTACATGATTGATATTGGTGGCGAAATTGTGTGTAAAGGCGTTAATCCCAAGGGCGAATTGTGGCGTATTGGTGTTGATAAACCTGTCGACGATCCCGAAAATAGCAACAGTGAGCTTCAGACCATTATCAGTGTAAGTAACGTAGGATTAACAACATCAGGCAATTACCGCCAGTTTTATTATAAAGATGGAAAAAAACTTGCGCATACAATTCATCCTAAAACGGGGATGCCTGTAGAGCATAATTTGTTGAGTGCAACTGTTGTGGCTCCTAACTGTACGCTGGCCGATGCTTATGCCACCGCTTTTATGGTGCTGGGTGTGGATAGTGCCATGAAAGTTTGTAAAACTATCGAAGGGATGGATTGTTATTTGATTTACACCAATAAAGATGGAGAATATCAGGTAACCTACACCGAAGGGTTTAAAAAGTACCTTAAGAAATAGCAGGTTGTCGCGGATCAGTCTGAAGCTTTGCTTTTTTTATTGTTTTCAGTTTCGGGGGGAAAAACTATTCACTTAAAAAAGCTACAAAAACAAAAAAATCTCATATTATTTTTTTATTACCAATATATTAACTACTTTTGCAGTCCAAATTTCATTATGAAAAAGTACTCATTTTTACTTTTTATTTCTTTATTACTTTTTGTTTCGTGTGGCGAGTATCAAAAGCTTTTGAAAAGCACTGATCCTGAACTTAAATATACGAAAGCTGTAGAATATTTTGAAAAAGGCGACTTCATGCGAGCCAGTACTTTATTCGACGAAATTTCAGTTTACTATAAAGGCACCGATCGTTCTGAAACAGTATTGAACTACATTGCCAAATCGTATATGGGTCAGAAAGACTATTTCACGGCAGGTGAGTATTACAAAACCTATATAAAAACCTATCCGAAAGGAAAGTTTATAGGGGAGGCAAAATTTATGATTGGTTATTGCTTCTATCTCGACTCACCCGATGCGCGTCTTGATCAGTCATCGACTGTTAAAGCGATTACAGCTTTACAGGAATTTATTGATTTATTCCCTGAAAACGAAAGAGTAAAGGAGGCTATTAAACTGATTGATGAGCTCACAGATAAATTGGCATATAAGGATTATCTAAATGCTAAATTGTATTTTAACCTGGGGAATTATATGGGTAATAATTACGAATCGGCAATGATCACAGCGCAGAATTCGCTTAGAAAATATCCGGCTTCATCTTATCGCGAAGAGCTTGCTTTGATTGTGCTGGAGTCGAAATATCAACAGGCTGTTCAGAGTGTCGAAGAAAAGAAAATGGATCGTTACCGCAATACAATTGATGAGTATTATAACTTCGTGAATGAATTCCCCGACAGTAAATTGCGAAAACAAGCAGAGAAAATTTTCAATGAATCAAAAAAAATAGTAAAAGATTAATATATACAACTATGGATTACAAAAAAGTAAACGCACCCACCAACACCATTTCGCGCGATATGAGTTTGTTGAGCGAAAACGTTGGAAATGTATACGAAACGGTAAAAATTATTGCGAAACGATCCAATCAGGTGGATGCCGAAATTAAATCGGAGCTGGATAAAAAGTTAGTTGAATTTGCATCGATGAACGAAAACATAGAAGAAGTATTCGAAAACCGCGAACAAATTGAAATTTCGCGCTATTACGAAAAACTTCCAAAAGCAGTTCTTATTGCTACACAGGAATTTATAGAGGATAAAATTTATTATCGTAATCCTGTGAAAGACAGCAAGCTGAAATAAATTTAGAATGCAACGTTTTTCAGAGTAAGCGTTGTGTTTTATTTGAGAATCGAAATTTTTAAAAGATAAAAGAATGATGAGCAAAACCCTTGCCTTCTTCTTTTATCTTTTTTTATTGGTGCATGGTTCATAACAATTTTGTATTTTTGTCGTATATAAAAAAATACGATATATTGCTGTTTAAAAAAAACAACATTCAGAAAGAGAGATATGCTTAAAGGAAAGAAAGTAATTTTAGGGGTCACCGGAAGTATTGCTGCCTATAAATCGGCTCAGCTCATCCGTTTATTAGTAAAAGAAGGTGTCGAGGTAAAAGTAGTTATGTCGGCATTGGCCAGGGAGTTTATAACGCCGCTAACTTTGGCCACCTTGTCTAAATCTCCTGTGTTGATTGATTTTTTTAATCCTGAAAATGGAGATTGGAACAGCCATGTTGATTTAGGTTTGTGGGCTGATGCTTATGTAGTGGCTCCGGCTACTGCCAATACGATAGGGAAAATGGCAAATGGCATTGCCGACAACTTGTTGCTTACTACTTATTTGTCTTCTAAATGTCCTGTTTTTATAGCTCCTGCTATGGACCTTGATATGTTTGCACATCCTTCTACCCGTCGAAATCTGGAAACACTTAAACAATATGGCAACTACATTATAGAACCTGCTACAGGCGAATTGGCGAGCGGTCTCGATGGAAAAGGACGCATGGAAGAGCCCGAAAAAATTGTTCAATACCTCGATAATTATTTCGAGCCTAAAAATATGGCAGGAAAAAAGGTTTTGATTACAGCCGGGCCAACTTATGAGAAAATTGATCCTGTGCGGTTTGTAGGTAATTATTCTTCAGGTAAAATGGGCTTTGCCCTTGCTGAGGTATGTGCCAAACAGGGCGCGCAAGTAACGCTTGTTACAGGTCCGGTGAGTTTAAGCCTTAAAAATAAAAACATTATTCGCATCAATGTCGAATCGGCAGAAGAAATGCACAAAACGGTAATGTCGAAATTTGAAGAAATGGACGGTGCCATTCTTTGTGCAGCTGTTGCCGATTTCAGGCCGGTTGAAACTTCCGACACTAAATTTAAACGCAAAGGCGACCATCTGCTGCTCGATCTGAAACCTACAACCGATATTGCAGCAGAGTTGGGGAAAATAAAAAAACACGAACAGTTTTTGGTGGGTTTTGCACTCGAAACGAATAATGAAGAAGCGAATGCAAAAGATAAGATGGAGCGTAAAAACTTCGATTTTATAGTGCTTAATTCGCTACAGGATCTGAATTCAGGTTTTGGTTTCGATACCAACAAAGTTTCTATCATTCACAGGTCGGGTTTGCAAAAACAGTATGAATTGAAAAGTAAACTTGATGTTGCTGAAGATATTGTAAATGAAATAAATACACTTATTTTTTAATTAAGTGTTGATGCTCAAATGTCACTAAAGCCAACAGCGATGAATACTAAAATTAAATTCATACTACTTTATCTGTTCATAGTAGCTTATGCCGGAGCGCAGGAGTTGAATTGCAATATACAAATCAATTCAGATCAGATTTCGGGTTCGAACAAATCAGTTTTTAATACACTTCAGAAGTCAGTTTCCGATTTTGTAAACAATCGTCGCTGGACCGAAATGTCGTACTCGAATGCCGAAAAGATTGAATGCTCGATGAATATAATCGTGAAAAGTGTGGAACAGGACGTTTTTAATGCTGAAATTCAGGTTCAGTCGCGCCGTCCGGTATACAATTCAAGCTATTTCAGCACTTTATTCAATTTCAGAGACAATTACTTCAGTTTTGAATATAAGGAGTTCGATCAGCTCGAAATGAACGAAAACACAATTACTTCGAACCTCACGGCTGTATTGGCTTATTATGCTTATATCATTATAGGTTACGATCAGGATTCGTTCTCCCGATTGGGTGGAAGCCCGTACTTTCAGGCAGCCGAAAGAATTGTGAATGCAGCTCAGTCGTCCGATCTGAAAGGCTGGAAAGCGTTCGAAAGCCCCCGTAACAGATATGCTTTGGTTAATAATCTTACAGATGAGGCATTTAAGAAATACCGTAATTACTTCTACGAATATCACAGGCTTGGACTCGACGAAATGTCGGCAAATGTAGTGAATGCAAGGGCTAAAATTCTGGCTGGTTTGCCATTGCTTCGTGAAGCCAACAGAGCGCGTCCTTCGGCTATCGTTATTACTTCATTTATGGATGCTAAATCGGACGAATTGGTGAATATATTCTCAAAAGGCACTGCGAATGAGAAGAAACAAGCTGTCGAAATTCTTTCGGATGTTCAGCCTACCCAATCGGATAAGTACGAAAAAATATTGAACTGATAGTTATACTTTTTTATACCTCAAAAAATAACAAATAGAATTTATGCTCACTTCGCTCTACATTTGTAACTATGCGCTTATATCGGAGTTGAAAATTGATTTTGACAAAGGTTTTTCTGTTATTACAGGCGAAACAGGTGCCGGAAAATCGATTATTCTAGGAGCATTGTCGTTGATTTTGGGGCAAAGAGCCGAAACCAAATTTGTGAAAAAGGATACCGAAAAATGTGTTATCGAAGCCGAATTTGATATTTCGAACTATAAAAAGCTCAAATATTTTTTCGAAAACAACGACATCGATGATACCGGAAAAAGCTGTATCATTCGTCGGGAATTGATAAGTTCAGGTAAATCAAGGGCTTTTGTCAATGACACACCGG
>JAYFRI010000030.1:0-3519 GCA_034926015.1 Paludibacter sp.
TGCTCAAGGAATGGAATCAGTGCTGCCGCGATAGACGCAATTTGAGATGGAGAAACGTCCATCAGATTAACTTCGGAAGGGGGTACTACAGGAAAATCAGCGCCAAGACGTGATTTAACTTTCGTACGGATAAATGTTCCATCATCATTCAATGGAGCATTTCCCTGTGCTACTGTTAGGTTTTCTTCTTCTTCAGCAGTGAAATATTCAATACCTTCGTTCGAAATGTCTACTTTTGAATTTTCTACTTTTCTGTATGGTGTTTCGATAAATCCAAGTTCGTTGATTTTTGCGTAAATACACAACGACGAAATAAGACCAATGTTTGGTCCTTCCGGAGTTTCAATCGGACATAAACGTCCGTAGTGAGTGTAGTGTACGTCACGCACCTCGAAGCCTGCACGTTCGCGCGACAAACCGCCAGGCCCGAGGGCAGACATACGACGTTTGTGCGTAATCTCGGCCAATGGATTTTGTTGGTCCATAAACTGAGAAAGTGCGTTGGTTCCGAAAAACGAGTTGATAACAGACGAAATACTTTTCGCATTAATCAAATCGATAGGAGTAAACACTTCGTTGTCGCGAACATTCATACGTTCACGAATAGTACGAGCCATACGCGATAGTCCAACTCCAAACTGATTGTGAAGTTGTTCGCCAACGGTTCGTACACGACGATTACTCAAGTGGTCGATATCATCCACATCGGCTTTCGAGTTGATAAGCTCGATGAGATATTTGATGATTTCAATAATATCTTCTTTTGTAAGTACCTTTACATCCGGATCGATGTTCAGATTTAGTTTCCGATTGATACGGAAGCGACCAACATCACCCAGGTCATAACGTTTTTCAGAGAAGAACAAGTTGTTAATTACTTCGCGAGCTGAAGAATCATCTGCTGGTACAGCATTACGCAACTGACGATAGATATACAACACAGCTTCTTTTTCCGAGTTACTCGGGTCTTTCTGAAGTGTATTGTAAATAATTGCGTAGTCGTTCTGATTAGCTTCAGGCTTGTGTAATAAAATAGTTGGGGTCTTTGATTCAAGAATTTCGTCGATATGACTGTTTTCAAGAACAGTTTCACGGTCGATAATTACTTCATTACGTTCAATCGAAACCACTTCACCGGTATCTTCATCCACAAAGTCTTCAATCCATGTTTTAAGTACGCGGGCAGCTAATTTTTGACCCACAGCTTTTTTAAGAGCTGTTTTGCTTACTTTAACTTCTTCAGCAAGGTCGAATATTTCCAGAATGTCTTTATCGCTTTCGAAACCTATGGCACGCAGCAAGGTGGTTACCGGTAATTTCTTTTTACGATCGATGTAAGCATACATCACGTTGTTGATATCAGTAGCAAATTCTATCCACGAGCCGCGGAAAGGAATAATACGGGCTGAATAAAGTTTTGATCCATTGGCATGGATGCTTTGTCCGAAGAATACACCCGGAGAGCGGTGCAGCTGCGAAACAATTACACGCTCGGCGCCATTAATTACAAATGTGCCTTTAGGAGTCATGTAAGGGATAGGTCCCAGGTATACATCCTGAATTACTGTATCGAAATCCTCATGATCAGGATCAGTACAATAGAGTTTTAATTTTGCTTTTAGCGGAACGCTGTAAGTAAGGCCGCGGTCAATACATTCTTCAATCGAATAACGTGGAGGGTCAACGTAGTAGTCGAGAAATTCGAGGATGAAGTTATTTCTTGTGTCGGCGATAGGAAAGTTTTCGGAAAAAACTTTATACAAACCTTCAGTTTTTCTTTTTTCAGGAGCAGTGTCCATCTGAAAAAAGTCTTGGAAAGATTTTAATTGTACTTCTAAGAAATCAGGATATTCCAACTGATTTTTAATCGAAGCAAAATTGATTCTTTGATTTTGGGTAATTGAAGACATTTTCAAAGAGTTTATTTGGTTGCGGTGAACTCAATTATTTTATAGACAAGAAAAGGTTTAGAATCCCTTTAATAAAGGGAATCTAAACCAAGGGCCTGATATACAGGTAAATTTATTTAAGTTCAACTTCAGCTCCGCCTTCAGTCAATGCTTTTTTCAAAGCTTCAGCTTCGTCTTTAGTTGCACCTTCTTTGATTGCTGAAGGAGCAGCATCAACTAAATCTTTAGCTTCTTTCAAGCCAAGACCTGTTAATTCTTTTACTAATTTAACGATAGCTAGTTTATTAGCACCGGCGGCTTTCAATACTACATCAAAAGATGATTTTTCTTCTACTGCTTCAGCAGCGGCTGCAGGACCTGCAGCAACAGCAACAGCTGCAGCAGCTGGTTCGATACCATACTCATCTTTCAAAATTTGAGCTAACTCATTTACTTCTTTAACTGTTAAGTTAACCAATTGTTCTGCAAAAGCTTTCAAATCTGCCATTTTATTTTATTTTTTATGATTTTATTTTTTTTGTTTTAAATATGAGAAATTATCTTTCGGACAATGTTTTCAACACGCCGTGGATAGTAGTTCCTCCCGATTGGAGTGCGGACACAACGTTCTTAGCAGGCGACTGGAGTAAACCAATAAGTTCGCCGAGAAGTTCGTTTTTACTCTTAATGTGAAGTAATGCATCTAATTGATTTTCGCCAATGTAGAAGCTCTGTTCTACGTAAGCTGCTTTGAGTACAGGTTTTTTAAGCTTGTTGCTTTTCTGCTTGCTGAAGTCTTCGATGACTTTAGCAGGTGCATTACCTGTGTTCGAAAGTAACAAAGATGTTTCCCCCTTCAACGAACCGTAAAGTTCACTGAAGTTCACTGTTGAGTTTTCAAGTGCTTTTTGAAGCAATGTATTTTTTACAACAACAAGTTTAATATCCTGTTTGTAGCATACACGACGTAATTCACTGGTTTGTGCTGCGTTTAAGCCTGCAATATCAGTCAAATAGAAGTGAGCATACTCACTGATAGTAGTCTCGAGTTGTTTTATAATCGCGCTTTTATCTTCCTTTTTCATAAACTTTTGATTTTATTCTTCAATTGATTTTGGGTCGATTTTAATACCCGCACTCATTGTGCTCGAAAGATAAATGCTCTTCACATAAGTACCTTTAGCCGAAGTTGGTTTCAGTTTCATCAAAGTTCCAACAAATTCCTTGGCATTGCCAACGATTTGCTCAGGAGTAAACGATACTTTACCCACCGAAGTGTGTACGATACCATATTTGTCAACTTTAAAGTCGATTTTTCCCTGTTTTACTTCTTTAACTGCTTTGCCTACTTCATTGGTAACAGTACCACTTTTAGGATTTGGCATCAATCCACGTGGACCGAGAACACGTCCTAAAGCTCCTAATTTACCCATAATTGCAGGCATAGTGATGATAACATCAACATCTGTCCAGCCTCCTTTAATTTTTTCGATGTATTCATCGAGCCCTACATAGTCGGCACCAGCTTCTTTGGCTGCTGCTTCCTGATCGGGAGTACATAATGCTAGAACCCTTACTTGTTTACCTGTACCATTGGGTAGCGAAACAACGCCACGAACCATTTGGTTGG
>JAYFRI010000111.1:0-8135 GCA_034926015.1 Paludibacter sp.
GTGACTCACCACTATTACGCAGCCTTTGAATGATTGCAGGTAGTCCTCAAGAATGTTTAGCGTTACAATGTCGAGGTCGTTGGTTGGCTCGTCGAGTACTAGGAAATTTGGGTTACGCATCAGCACAGTGCAGAGGTGCAAACGACGCTTTTCGCCGCCACTGAGCTTGTAAACATAATTGAATTGTGTTTCGGGGGCGAAAAGAAAATGCTGCAAAAACTGAGAAGCCGACATTTTTTTTCCATTGCCCAGATTTACTTCTTCGGCTATATCGCGCACCACATCAATTACTTTCATCTGTTCGTCGAAAGCCAGCCCATCCTGACTGTAGTAGCCAAATACCACTGTTTCGCCCACATCAAACGAACCGCTATCAGGTTTCACCTCTCCTAGTAACATTTTCAGAAAAGTTGATTTCCCGGTTCCGTTTTTACCTACTATGCCCATTTTCTCGTAACGGGCAAAGTTGTAGTAAAAATTGTCGAGTATCTTCAGATCGCCGTAAGCTTTTGATACATATTTAGCTTCGAAAATTTTAGAACCAAGGTAACTTGCTTTTACCTCGAGCTGTACTTTGTCGTTGTTGCGGCGTTGTTTGGCGCGTTCTTCAATTTCGTAAAAGCTTTCCTGGCGCGATTTGGCTTTGTGAGCACGCGCTTGTGGCTGCCTACGCATCCATTCAAGTTCTTTTTTGTATAAGTTGACAGTTCTTTCGCTTTCAGCCGTCCAGTTTTCGATGCGTTCCTGTCTTTTTTCAAGATAATAGGAATAATTACCATTGTACTGAAACATGCCCTGGTGGTCGATTTCGAGAATGGAAGTACAGACACGATCGAGGAAATACCGGTCGTGCGTAACCATAAGCAATGACATGTTGGAGCGTTTAAGGAAATCCTCGAGCCACTCCACCATTTCGAGGTCGAGGTGGTTGGTAGGTTCGTCCAGAATCAGTAAATCAGGTTCAGAGATCAGTACATTGGCCAGCGCTACACGTTTCAACTGCCCGCCCGAAAGCTCCCCGATAAGCTGCTCGAAATTAAATATTTTAAGCTTGCCCAAAATTTGTTTGATACGCGTTTCGTAGTCCCACGCTTTGTGCAAATCCATTTGTGCAAGTATCTCATCCAATTCTGTGTGATTTTCGGACAGCATACAATGTTCGTAAGCGGCAATGGTGCGCACCGCTTCATTGTCCGATTGCAAACAAGCATCAATTACCGAAAGATTTTTAGGAAAATCAGGATTCTGATCCAGATAGCCGACGCGCAGGTCACGTTTGAACGAAATACTTCCGCTCTGATAATCTTCGTTGCCGGCAATAATGTTAAGCAGAGTGGTTTTCCCTGTTCCGTTTTTGGCTATCAAAGCCACGCGTTGGTTGTCGGAAATGCCGAAGGATATATTTTCGAAAAGCAGATTATCGCCAAATGATTTGGTCAGATTTTCCACTTGTAAATAGCTAATCATCTTATGTTGTAAAAATGTGAGAATTGAATTGCAAAGATACGAAAATTAAAAGAGCGAGGCAATTGCTTAAAATGTGAGCAATAATGTTTGTTTGTGAAAATTTAAAATGTTATTTTTGGACGAGATATTTAAAAATCAGAACAATGACAAAAAAAGATTTCTTTCGGGTTATTATCAAGCTTTTCGGTCTTTATTGGTTAATTAATACAATCTTTTCACTAAGTCAGGTTTTTTATTTTGCAACGAATTGGGATTCAGTTGCAACGGGTCTTTTGTTTTCAGGATTTACACTTTTTTTTGCTGTTTTTGTGTTTGTTTTATTGATCCTCGGTGCCGATAAGATTATTTCCTGGTTGAAGCTTGATAAAGGATTTGATGACGACAAGTTTGAGATATATCAGTTCAATGTAGAGTTAATATTGATACTTGCCATGGTGCTTATTGGCGGTATGTTGATATTGGATAACATCCCTGTTTTTATCAATCAAGCATATATGGCAATTAAGTTACACGCAAGTCCTTCGGGAGATATCATGGCATTGAATGGTTATAGTACCTATCATTTGGCAGTTAGTTTTACAAAAGTAGTTTTGGGCTATTTGCTGATAACAAATTATAATGTTGTTAGGAAATTGTTGTTGAAGATAGATCAAAATAAAGATTGAAACAGTTCTTTTTTTGTAAACAATTTTATATCTTTGCTAAGTCGAAGGACAGTTTAAATGAAATAAATATTCATCTATAAAAATTCAAAATCATGAAAAGTCTTAAAGGAACTCAAACAGAGAAGAATCTGTTGATTTCGTTTGCCGGCGAAAGTCAGGCACGTATGCGCTATACTATGTTTGCAAGCGAAGCTAAAAAAGCAGGTTTCGAGCAAATTGCTGCTATTTTTCTCGAAACAGCCGATCAGGAAAAGGAACATGCTAAAAAATTCTTCAGTTACCTCGAAGGTGGTCCGGTAGAAATTACTGCTACGTATCCAGCCGGAAAAGTGGGTACAACTGCCGAAAATCTTCTGGCTGCTGCCGAAGGCGAAAATGAAGAATGGACTGAAGCATATCCTCACTTTGCCGATATAGCCGAAGCTGAAGGTTTTCCTGTAATTGCTGCTACTTTCCGTAAAATTGCTAAGGTGGAAGCTGAACACGAAAAACGCTACCGTCGTTTGCTCGATCGCGTTGTGAAAGATCAGGTTTTTGCACGCGAGGAAGAAACAGTTTGGCAATGTCGCAATTGCGGTCACGTACATGTAGGCAAAGAAGCTCCAAAAGCTTGTCCAACCTGCGCACATCCTCAAGCTTATTTCGAAGAAGAAAAGCAGAACTACTAAATAATGCATAATTCATAATGCACAGTTCATAATTGCAACAACCGTTTCTCAAATAGGAGAAACGGTTGTTTTGTTTGTGGGTTTTTCAGTACTTTTGTATGGTTTCAATTATGTATTATGAATTCTGAAATTTTAATTACTTCCGACGGTTCGCATACCCTTTTTGTGCCCGAAATTGATGAATGTTATCATTCAACACATGGCGCTATTCAGGAATCACGTCATATTTTTATTGAGACTGCACTCAAACAGCACTCAAAAACGGAGTTGAATGTGCTTGAAGTGGGTTTTGGCACCGGTCTGAATGCGTTGCTGGCTTTGGTGGAGGCGGAGCGAAGTGGCAAAATAATTCATTATTGTACGCTCGAAAAATATCCTGTCACTGTCGAAAAAGCTTTTTTGCTGAATTATCCTGCAATGATTGATGTCAGATATAAAGATGTTTTTGAAAAAATGCATAGCTCTGCGTGGAACGGGAAGGTTAAAATAACTCCTTTTTTCGAAATTGAAAAAATGGAATGTGATTTCACGAACTTTGAACATACATCCACTTACGATATTGTGTTTTTCGATGCTTTTTCGCCTGAAAAACAGCCGGAAATGTGGACGCAGCAGCAGTTTGAAAAAATATATGCTCATTGTAATCCCGGCGTCATTCTTACCACTTATTGTGCAAAAGGTGTTGTGCGCCGTGCCCTCCAAAGTGCTGGTTTTTCTGTTGAAAGATTGGCTGGTCCTCCCGGCAAGCGTGAAATCTTAAGGGCTGTAAAACTGTAATCTGAAAAGATGTTTTGTTTGATAGTCAGGAAATAAAAACACAGTGAAGTGTAGATTATTGAAAAAATATTTATATCTTTGCAAGCTCAAAATCAAATGTATAGTTTTGCGATGAGTGCATTGCTAAGTTTGTATTTTAAAACATTTATTTATAAATAATTATCATGTATTTAACGGCTGAAAAAAAGCAGGAAATCTTTGGTAAATTCGGGAAGTCTAACACTGATACTGGTTCAACTGAAGGTCAGATAGCATTGTTCTCCTACCGTATTAACCATTTAACTGAGCATCTCAAGTTAAACAAAAAAGATTATAGTACAGAACGCGCTCTTGTTATGTTGGTAGGAAAACGTCGTCGTTTGCTCGATTATTTGAAAGCAAAAGATATCGAAGGTTACCGTTCACTTATCAAAGAGTTAGGCATCAGAAAGTAATTCTGGCTTTCAAACTTTTAAAAAGGCGTTTCAAAAGCTATTTTGGAATGCCTTTTTTCTTTGAATTTCAATCACTACAGGATAATACTTCTTTATAACTATAAATAAATGAGGTTTCTATATAATATCGGCATATATCTTTATCAACTGGCTATTTTTATAGCTTCGTTTTTCAATACGAAAGCTAAAAAACTTCGCATAGGGCAAGCGGAGGCTTTTATTGTTTTGAAACAAAAAATTGATCCTAATACCCGTTATGTGTGGTTTCATGCGGCATCGCTGGGTGAGTTTGAACAGGGACGTCCGGTAATAGAACAACTCAAAAAAGAAAAGCCCGATACCAAAATTTTACTTACATTTTTCTCACCTTCGGGTTACGAGATTCGCAAGAATTATGCTCTTGCCGATATTGTTTCGTACTTACCGCTCGATACGGCTTCTGCTGCAAAGAAATTTGTAGAAATGCTGAACCCATCAAAGGCAATATTTATTAAATACGAGTTTTGGCCTAATTATTTACAGGCTTTGAAGGCTGCCGGAATTCCAGTGTATTCTATTTCCGCTATTTTCCGTCCGGGACAGATTTTTTTTCGGTGGTACGGACAGTGGTATAAAAAATTACTCCAGGGAATCGATCACATTTTTGTGCAGGATAAAGCTTCGCTGGACTTGCTGAAAACCCATGGAGTTGATAAAGTTTCGATTGCTGGCGATACACGCTTCGATCGTGTGGCCGATTTGGCTGCGCAAGCCAAAACTATTCCGCTGGTAGAGGCATTTGTTAAAGACACTGAAAAGGTGATTGTGGCAGGAAGCAGTTGGCCAAAAGATGAAGAACTGTTGGTGCGCTATCTGAAACTTCACCCAGATGTGAAAATGATACTTGTACCACACGAAATTCATGCGGCGCACATTATGGGCATTTCCAAATTGCTGAATGGCAACTTTGTAGCTTATACCGAAGCAACTGAACAGAATGTGCAAACTGCTAATTGTCTGGTGGTTGATACTATAGGGTTGCTCTCGTCGATTTACCGTTATGGGCATGTGGCGTATATAGGTGGCGGTTTTGGAGTGGGCATACACAATACACTCGAAGCAGCGGTGTGGAATGTGCCCGTGGTTTTCGGTCCGATGTACGAAAAGTTTCGTGAAGCACGAGATCTGATCGCGATTGGGGGTGCTTTTTCAATTCCGGACTCCGAAACGCTTGAGGAAAAGTTGGATGCTTTGTTGAAAGATGAAAAAGCTGGTGTAATTGCAGGCGAATATGTAAAGCAAAATACCGGAGCTACAAAATTAATTTTAAAAGAAATATGCTGAAAAACAATTGTTTTTAGTAACTCAATAGATCATTATATTATAAAAAAATATGGCACAAAAACCATCCATTCCTAAAGGAACACGCGATTTTACGCCGCAGGAAATGGCGAACCGCAATTACATATTCAACACAATCAAGGATGTTTTCCGTTTGTATGGATTTCAGCAGATTGAAACACCAGCCATGGAAAACCTGTCCACATTGATGGGTAAATATGGTGAAGAAGGTGATAAATTGTTGTTTAAAATACTGAACTCAGGCGATTTTATGAACGGATTGGCCGATGATGAGTTGTTGGGACGCAACAGTGTAAAGCTAACCAATAAAATTTCAGAAAAAGGACTTCGTTACGACCTGACAGTACCTTTTGCCCGTTTTGTTGTGCAGAATCGTGATAAGATTTCTTTCCCTTTCAAACGCTATCAGATTCAGCCGGTTTGGCGTGCCGATCGTCCGCAACGCGGGCGTTACCGCGAATTCTACCAGTGCGATGTGGATGTGGTGGGAAGCGACTCTCTTTTGAACGAGCTGGAACTGATTCAGATTGTCGACGAGGTATATCGTAGGTTAAAGATTAATGTGGTTATCAAAATCAACAACCGCAAAATTCTTTCGGGCATTGCCGAAATCATTGGCGAAGCCGAAAAAATTACCGATATCACCGTCGCTATCGACAAAATGGATAAAATAGGATTGGAAAAGGTAAACGAAGAAATTGCCTCGAAAGGCATTTCGGAAGAGGCCATTGCCAAATTACAACCTATTTTGAAACTAAGTGGCTCTAATGCCGAAAAGCTGGAACAGCTAAAAGTGGTGTTGGCAGCTTCGGAAGTTGGGTTAAAAGGAGTAATAGAGCTCGAAACCATTTTCGGACTCTGTGAGGCCATGAAAGTGGAAACCAAAATTGATCTTGACCTGACGTTGGCACGTGGATTGAATTACTACACAGGCGCCATTTTCGAAGTGAAGGCGCTGGATGTGGAAATGGGAAGCATTACCGGTGGTGGTCGTTACGATAACCTGACTGGCGTTTTTGGTATGGAAGGTGTATCAGGTGTCGGCATCTCGTTTGGTGCCGATCGCATTTATGACGTTCTGAACACTTTGAATTTATATCCTGAGACTTCGATTGAGCAAACGCAAATTCTTTTTGTAAGTTTTGGCGACAAGGAATTAATGTATTGTCTGCCATGGTTGAGCACATTGCGCAGCAACGGCATTAATGCTGAAATTTACCCTGAGCCGGCTAAAATGAAAAAGCAAATGAGTTATGCCGATAATAAACGCATTCCGTTTGTGGCCATTGTAGGCGAAACCGAAATGAATGAAGGCAAAGTGATGTTGAAAAACATGAAGACAGGTGAGCAGTCGCTCTCAACGATGGACGAAGTGATTCAAATGATAAAATAAAGAAAAAGCCCTGAATTTTTAGTTCAGGGCTTTTTTATGCTTTCATTGGAACTTCAATGATCAGAAATTCAGCATCAGTTTTAGCAATAATATTGAAATCAGAAATCTCCCACAACCCATAGCCATCCCGCTGCTTTATATATTGCTCGTCTACTACAATTTCGCCCTCAATGACAAATATATAGACCCCGTTTATGTTAGGATTTTTTAGCTGAAAATTCACTTGTTGTGCAGCATTGGCTTTGCCGATATACATCCATGCATCCTGATAAGCCCATGCTTTACCATCGTGTAGATCCGGCGAAAGGATTTCAACCAATGCACTGTTTTTCAGTTCGTATCTGTTCTGTTCGTGACGTGGTTTTGCTTTCAGTATTTTAGGTATTATCCATATTTGTAAGTATCTCACCGATTTGTCTTTATTGTGATTTCCTTCGCTGTGAAAAACTCCTGTTCCAGCACTCATTACCTGAATTTCGCCTTTGCCAATCACAGCCACGTTGTTCATATCGTCCTTGTACTCCAGTTCTCCATCGAGCGGAATAGTTACAACTTCCATGTTACTGTGCGGGTGCATTCCGAAACCTTTTCCGGGAGCGAGTATATTGTCGTTGATCACCCTGAGTTCACCGAAGTGCATTTGCTCAGGGTTGTAATAGTCGCCGAAACTAAAGGTGTGACGGCTGTGAAACCAGCCCTGATTGGTGGTCCCACGCGATTCTGCTGTATGTAGTATTGATTTCGACATTTTTTTGTTATTTATAATTATAACAAATTACGATGAATTTGGTTGTATAAATAACAAGGTTCTTTTTTAAAATAGCATTTATTGAAAATGGTTTGAAAAACTATTGATATATTTGTAAAAATAATACATATCACCACAAAACTATTTCTTATAATGATGAATGACAGAACGCCATATCTGGAAGCATTGATGAACCAGTATGCAAAACGTAAACATCCGCTTGATTATACATCGCGTTATCAGTTAATAGTGATGGTTATTCTTTCGGCGCAGGATTCGGATAAACATATCAATGAACTGGCACCGAAGGTGTTCGAAGCTTATCCGTCGATGAATGCACTTGCTCAGGCTACTGCCGAAGATTTACATCAATTGATAAGTTCGGTGAGGAATTTCGGAAATAAATCGGCATGGCTGGTGAAACTGGCGCAACTGATTAGTGATGATGATAATATCCCAACCACCATGGCCGAACTCACCAAATTACCGGGCATTGGGCGCAAGTCAGCCAATGTAATTATGCGTGAATCGGGCGTTGTGTCCGAAGGCGTAATTGTAGATTTGCACGTGGTACGCGTTGCGCCTCGTATTGGTATTGCCACAGGAACGCAGCCCGAGAAAATTGAGAAGCAAATTATGGCC
>JAYFRI010000300.1:0-23112 GCA_034926015.1 Paludibacter sp.
TCGGCTTGTGTGGCGTTGGCTGCCTGGCAGTATTACTGCGTAACGCAGGATGTGGAGTGGTTGCGCGAAAAAGGCTGGCCAATTATTTCCGAAACAGCTGACTTCTGGGTAAGTCGTGCCGAGCGAAATGAAAAAGGTGAATACGAAATTAAAAATGTAGTGGCTTCCGACGAGTGGGCCGAAAATGTGGATAATGATGCGTTTACGAATGCATCGGCTCAGGTGAACTTGCGCAATGCAGTTGTGGCAGCAGCTGTATTGAAGCAAGCTCCGAGACCCGAATGGAAAACAGTAGCTGATAAACTTGTTTTCAGTAAACTGGCGAATGGCGTAACACGCGAACATGCTACTTACAATGGCGAAAATATCAAACAAGCGGATGTCAATCTGCTGGCTTATCCTCTTCTGGTCATCAAAGACACGGCGCAAATCAGGAAAGACCTGAACTATTACGAAGTGCGTGTTCCCGAAAAAGGAACGCCTGCTATGACACAGGCTATTTTTTCACTGCTTTACGCTCGCCTTGGCAATGCTGATAAAGCTTATCATTTTTTCGAAGATGCCTATCGTCCCAACCTGCTTCCACCTTTTCGGGTAATTGCCGAGACAAAAGGCGGCGATAATCCCTATTTCCTGACCGGGGCTGGTGGTGTGCTGCAAACCGTATTGATGGGTTTTGGCGGGCTGGATATTACTCCCAAAGGCATTGTTCAACATAAAACAATTCTACCCAAACACTGGAAATCGTTGGTGATAACCGGTGTAGGAAAAGATAAATCAACCGTAACGGTACGAAAATGAACCTCACGTAAATAATTTGGCTGCGGCAACTATAATGGGGCTAATACCAAATTAAACTAATCATAATTTTAGACCGCAAAGACAGTTTTGTAGCTTGATAAATTCAGGCTATAAAGCTTTTGCGTGCCTTAATGTTATACGAGCATTAAAAAACTATATAAATTATTTTATTAAAATCATGGACAAAATGAAGACAACCGAATTGGACAATGTAGTAGTACGTTTTTCGGGCGACTCAGGTGATGGGATGCAGCTCACAGGAACACTTTTTTCCAATCTTTCGGCCATTTTAGGAAACGAAATTTCAACCTTCCCCGATTTCCCCTCGGAGATACGTGCCCCACAGGGAACACTCGGTGGAGTTTCGGGTTTTCAGGTACATTTAGGATCAAGCAAAATCTACACACCGGGCGACGATGCCGATGTGTTGGTGGCAATGAACCCGGCAGCACTAAAAGTAAACGCGAAAGCTATCAAAAAGGGTGGTGTGATTATTTACGATGTAGATTCGTTTGAAAAATCAGACTTCGAAAAGGCGGCATTTACCAGCGAAAATCCGTTTGAAGAACTGGGCATTTCGGAAACCATTCAATTGATACCTGCTCCGCTGTCGTCGCTCACGCAAAGTAGTCTGGAAGGTTTTGGGTTTGATAATAAAACCGTATTGCGAAGCAAAAACATGTTTGCATTGGGAGTTATTTGCTGGTTATTCAACCGTCCCATCGATCAGGCTATACATTTTCTTACCAATAAATTCGGCAAAAAGCCTAGCTTGCTTCAGGCCAATGTAAAAGTGCTGACCGACGGTTTCAACTACGGTAACAATCTACACCTGACCATTTCAACTTATGTGATCGACAAATCGCACGAGACTCCGAAAGGAAAATATACCAGCATCAGCGGTAACAAAGCTACTGCCTGGGGACTGATTGCCGCTGCGCAAAAAGCCGGATTGCAACTGTTCCTCGGCAGTTACCCCATTACGCCTGCCACCGACATTATGCACGAACTTACTGCCCGCAAAGATATGGGCGTGAAAGTAGTTCAGGCTGAAGATGAAATTGCAGGTATCACCACTTCCATTGGCGCTGCCTTTGCCGGAAGTTTAGCGGTAACCAATACTTCAGGCCCCGGATTGGCACTAAAATCTGAAGCTATCGGACTGGCTGTGATGGCCGAATTGCCTTTGGTGATTATCGACGTGATGCGCGGTGGCCCTTCAACCGGGATGCCAACTAAGACCGAACAAACTGACCTGTTGCAAGCCCTTTACGGACGTAACGGCGAAAGCCCCGTGGTGGTATTGGCTGCCGGAACTCCCGACGACTGTTTCCACTACGCCTACATGGCCAGTAAAATAGCCCTGGAACACATGACCCCGGTGATACTTTTGACTGATGCATTTATTGGTAACGGAACGTCGTTGTGGAAACTACCCAAGTTAGCTGAGCTTCCTATAATAACACCAAACTACGTGAAACCGGACATGGCAGGTTGCAAAGTAACGGCACGCGACGAGGTATCGAAAGTACGTTACTGGAGTGTGCCGGGTAGGAAAGGATTCGAACATCGCAACGGTGGACTGGAAAAAGATTACGAAACCGGATGCATTGCCACCGAACCATTGAACCACGAGAAAATGGTGAATGCCCGTCAGGCAAAGGTTGACTATGTAAGCAATTTCTTGCCCGAACTGAAAGTAGAAGGTAATGAAAATGCTGACATGTTAGTGATCGGTTGGGGTGGAACGCACGGACACCTGATGAGTGCGGTAATGAATATGAACAAGGATGGAAAGAAAATAGCGTTAGCTCACTTCAACTATATCAATCCGCTACCTAAAAACACGATAGATGTAATCCAACGATACAAAAAAGTGGTGGTGTGCGAACTGAACAGCGGGCAATTTGCCACCTTCCTCCGTTCCAAAGTTCCCGGGGTAGAATTCCTTCAGTATAATAAAGTGCAGGGACAACCTTTCACAGTGGCTGAGTTGGAAGCAGATTTTAGTGAGTTGATGTAAAGACCCCTAATTCCTGAAGGGGAACTTAGTCTATAAATTTAAAATACTACACAAATTTCATTTTTCTTAGCCCCTTTAGGGGTTGGGGTAATTTTAAAAAGTTTGCAATATGGAAACAACAAAAACATTACAATATACAGCCAAAGATTTTAAAAGCGACCAGTACGTGCGCTGGTGCCCCGGCTGTGGCGACCACGCTGTGCTGAACTCATTACAAAAGGTAATGGCCGAACTTGGTGTTGCCCCTCACAACACAGCTGTTATTTCAGGTATCGGTTGTTCATCACGTCTTCCCTACTACATCAGCAGCTACGGTTTTCACACCATTCACGGACGTGGAGCAGCAGTGGCAACGGGTGTGAAAGTGGCTAATCCGGAACTTACCGTATGGCAAATAACCGGCGACGGCGACTGTCTGGCCATTGGTGGAAATCATTTTATCCACTGTGTGCGCCGCAACGTGGATTTAAACGTGCTGCTGTTCAACAACCAGATTTACGGACTGACCAAAGGACAGTATTCGCCCACTACCAAAAAAGGTTTTGTGACTAAATCATCGCCTTTCGGAACTGTGGAGCGTCCTTTTCGTCCTGCCGAACTAACATTTGGTGCACGTGGTACTTTCTTTGCCCGCTTGCTGGATGTGGATCTGAAAACGGCTCAACTTTGCATGACGGCTGCTGCCAGACATAAAGGAACGGCGGTGGTAGAATGTCTGGTAAACTGTGTTATCTTCAACGACGGTGCTCACGGCTGGTTGGCGCAAAAGGAAAACCGTGCCGACCGCACTATTGTGTTGGAACATGGCAAACCGATGATATTCGGAAAAAATCGCGACAAAGGATTAGTGCTCGACGGTTTTAATCTTCGGGTGGTGACTATCGGCGAAGGTGGCGTGACCGAAGGCGATGTGCTGGTGCATGATGCAAGCTGTACTGACAGCACCCTACATCTGAAACTGGCCATGATGGAAGGTCCCGAAATGCCGATTGCAATGGGTGTGATCCGTGCCGTGGAGGAAGAAACTTACGATGAGGCTGTAGAAGCCCAGATAGCTGAAGTGCAGGCCAAATCGAAAGTAAAAACCTTCGACGACCTGATGGCTACCTGCGAACAGTGGAATATGTAAAAAAATATAAGCAAAATCAAAAACCGTTCTCAACTTTAATTGGCAGCGGTTTTTGTTTTTTTTAGTCGAGCCTTAAAAAGCATATAACATATAGATTACAAGTAAATTATCTTTAAAAACAGTTGTTTATATCTGCAAGTTTTCGTATATTCGATGCGTAATTCTTTCAAATAAATTATGTTACCAAAGCAGAAAGATAGCACACAGGGCAGTATGTTTTTTGGATTGGAGGATACGCTTAACCAAAAACACTCGATGTACATTTTAGCCAACAAGGTTAATTGGCAGTTGTTTGAAGATTCGTTCGCACCACTGTATTGTTTGGATAATGGACGTCCGGCCAAACCGATTCGATTAATGGTTGGGTTATTGATATTAAAGCATTTGCGTAATAGCTCAGACGAAAGTGTGGTAGAGCAATGGAGTGAAAATGTTTATTACCAATACTTCTGCGGTCAGAAAGAGTTTGTACCTGTTGCACCGTGCGAAGCCTCTGAGTTAGTTCATTTTCGTCGCAGGATTGGCGAATCCGGAATTGAACTGATACTCAAAGAAAGTATTCGGATAAATGGTAATGACAGCAATGATTCAACGTCCAGTATTGACACTACTGTTCAGGAGAAGAATATCACTTTTCCCACAGATAGCAAATTGCATCGAAAGATTATTGACAAATGCAAGAAGATAGCAGAGAAAGAAAATCTGCCAGTTCGTCAAAGCTATACACGGACATTAAAGAAATTAAGTTTAGATCAATGTTTCAGGAATCACCCGCGCAATAAGTGGAAAGCCAGAAAAGCCGATAGAAAAGAAAAAACGATTGCAGGCAGATTAGTTCGTGAGTTGGAGCGAAACTTATCTCCCGATTCCAGGTATCAATCAGATATTGATTTGTTTAAGTGTATTTTAAGTCAGAAAAAGAGCGATAGCCATAAGGTTTATTCTGTGCATGAGCCTGATGTGCAGTGCCTATCCAAAGGCAAAGAACATAAAAAATATGAGTTTGGGAACAAGGTTTCGATTATATATACTCAAACTACAGGCGTGAATATTGGAGCTATGGGTTTTAGAAATCCTTATGATGGGCATACGATAGAACCGGCACTGGAACAAGCAGAAAGATTACTGGGTAAAAGAACAATAAAGACATTAATTGGAGATAGAGGTTACAGAGGTAAAAGGTAAATTAACGAAACAACAATCGAAATTCCAAAACCTTTCAGCAGCAGAAAACAATCGAAATATCAACAAAATAAGTTGAAAAAACAATTTAGAAGAAGAGCTGCCATAGAACCAATAAATGGTCATTTAAAAACAGACCACCGCTTAAATCGTAATTTTTACAAAGGAATTACAGGCGATAATATGAATGTGATGCTTGCAGCAGCTGCATTTAACTTCAAAAGGATGATGAATAAATGGAAATCTTCTTTTTGGCTCGTATTTAAAATACAAATTGTTGACTTGATAAACTCCATGTTTTACCAAATCAACAATCAAATAATACTAAAATGGGCTTTTTAAGGCTCGACTAAATCACTCAACATTATGTCTTCAACATATAACTTTATGTCTCCAACACTCAACATTATGTCTGCAACACATAATGATAGGTCTCCAGAGGTTGTTGAACTGTGGAATTGCCGAATCGTGGAATTGTGGAATTGTGGAACTTGGCTGTGCCTCCTGTCACCCGAAACGCGAAACGCGAAACCGATGAAAAACCATACAATCTTTTAATATTAACCAAAAAGAAAAGCACTTCTCTTTTATCATAAAATTTCTTTGTATCTTTGAACGCTTTTTATCGAAAAAAAACAGGTTAAGCCAATAATAATAACATTTATTACTACATGAAACAATTCAAATTACTGAACAACATTTTCGGTTGGGTGGCATTCGTCATTGCTGCAACTACTTACTTAATCACAATGGAGCCAACTGCCAGTTTTTGGGATTGTGGTGAATTTATTTCAACCGCTTTTAAATTAGATGTGGGTCATCCTCCCGGAGCGCCGTTTTTTATGCTCACGGGTCGTTTCTTTTCCCTCTTTGCATCCGATCCTACTCAGGTAGCTTTAATGATCAACACATTATCGGCCCTGGCAAGTGCTTTCACCATTTTGTTCCTTTTCTGGACCATCACTCATTTGGCCCGAAAAGTGGTGGCTAAATCGGAAGAAGAATATACACTTGCCAATGTAATCGGTATTTTAGGTTCGGGTATGGTGGGCGCTTTGGCTTACACTTTTTCCGATACTTTCTGGTTTTCGGCCGTCGAAGGCGAAGTGTATGCCTATTCGTCGCTGTTTACAGCGGTGGTTTTCTGGGCTATACTGAAATGGGAAAACGTGGCCGACCGTCCGGGTTCCGATCGCTGGTTGATATTTATCGGTTATTTGATGGGCTTATCCATTGGCGTTCACTTATTGAACCTTTTGGCAATTCCCGCCATCGTATTGGTTTACTATTTCCGCAACTATAAACCTTCAACAAAAGGTGTAGTTTTGGCCATGTCTACAGCAGTAGTCATTCTTGGCGTAGTGCTTTACGGTATTATTCCGGGTTTTGTGGAAGTAGCCAGCTGGTTCGAACTGTTCTTTGTAAACACGCTCGGATTTTCGTTCAACACCGGCTTATTCATTTACATCCTGCTTACATTAGCAGCATTGGCATGGGGACTGCACGAAACTTATAACGAAAAAAATTACGTCCGCATGGCCATTTCTTTCATTGTGGCCTTTACATTGGTGGGTATTCCGTTCTTTGGTTCGCACATTGTGCTTGGATTGATTATTGTGGCCGGAATGACTTATTTCTTCTTTACAAAAAGAGAAAAAATTAACGCCCGCTGGCTCAATACTGCCCTTGCAATGATTACCGTAATATTAATAGGTTATTCCACCTACACAGTTATTGTTATTCGTTCGGCGGCAAATCCACCTATGGATCAAAACTCGCCCGACAATGTTTTTGCACTGAAATACTACCTCAACCGCGAACAATACGGCGACCGTCCCCTGTTCTACGGCTCGGTGTACAATGCTCCGGTTAAATTAAGAGTTGAAGGTAATATGTGTGTTCCTGAAGAAATAAAGGGAGAAGCGCAATATGCACCCAAACCAAAAACTTCGGCTAACGACAAGGATGAGTATTTTGTAACCGGCAACAAAATGGACTACAAAATGGACGAACGTTTCGATATGCTGTTCCCACGCATGTACAGTTCCACTCCATCGCATGTGGAGGCTTATAAGATTTGGGGCAACGTAAAAGGCAAGAGCATTACTTACGACTATTGCGGACAGCAAAAGACCGAAGTAAAACCAACTTTCGGCGAAAACATTCAGTTCTTTCTCGATTATCAGGTAAGGTTCATGTATCTGCGCTATTTTATGTGGAACTTCAGCGGTCGCCAAAACGACATTCAGGGAAATGGTGAAATCGAACACGGTAACTGGATCACCGGTTTCAACTTTATTGATAAATACCTTGTGGGCGACCAAACAAAACTTCCTTCGGAATTGGCCGAAAACAAAGGAAGAAACACGTACTTTATGCTTCCACTGATCCTCGGAATTTTCGGAATTTTGTTCCTTATTTATAATGGCAAAGAAGGGAAACACACCTTCTGGGTAACCACGCTGCTGTTCCTGCTCACAGGGTTGGCCATTGTGATTTACCTGAACCAAACGCCTTATCAGCCCCGCGAACGCGATTATGCTTATGCCGGTTCGTTTTATGCTTTCAGCATCTGGATTGGCCTTGGCGTACTTGGCATTATAAAAGCAATAGATAAGTACATACCAAAAGCTGTGGCGGCTTCGGTGGTAACAATACTTGCCCTTGGAGTGCCTGCCCTTATGGCTGCCGAAAACTGGGACGACCACGACAGAAGTAACCGCTATGTGGCACGCGACTTTGGTGGCAATTACCTTGCTTCGCTCAAGCCAAATGCTATTGTCTTCTCCAACGGCGACAACGATACTTTCCCGCTTTGGTACAACCAGGAAGTGGAAGGACAACGCACCGATGTGCGCGTTTGTAACCTTAGCTACCTGCAAACCGACTGGTACATCGACCAAATGAAACGCGGTGCATACGAATCGGCGCCACTGCCTATTTCGTGGGAAGCAAAAGACTATGTGACCGGCAAAAACGAAGTGATGTGGGTGGAAGATATGATAAAAGAACCGATAGATATGAAGACAGCGTTTGATTTTCTGTTGTCGGACGATCCTGCTACAAAGATGAACGGCGAATCATTCATTCCTTCGAGCAAACTGTTCCTGCCTGTGGATGCCAACCAGGTAATTAAAAGCGGTACTTTAGCTCCCGAGCGTGCAGGTGAAATTGTTCCTCAAATCGATGTAGAACTGAAACGCCGCATTACAAAAAGTGAGATAATGATCCTCGAAATGCTTAAAACAAACAACGGGAAACGACCTGTTTATTTTGCAGTGACAGTGGGCGATGACTATTATCTTGGTTTGAACGATCATTTTGAACTTACAGGTTTGGCGTACCAGATTCTTCCAATCGGTGCCAAAGGCGCAGGTTCGGGCGTAAACACAAAAGAGATGTACGACAATATGATCAACAAATTCAGATATGGAAACATTCAGGATCCTAAAGTTTATCTCGACGAAAACACTTTGCGCATGTGCCGAACACACCGCATGATGTTCTCGCAACTGGCAAGCGCTCTTTACAACGAGGGAGACTCCGTGAAAGCATTGAAAACACTCGATTTCGCAGCGAAAATGATACCCGGAAATACAGTTCGCCACGATTATGTTTCGACTATGCTTGCCGAAACTTACTATAAACTGGGCGAATCGCAAAAAGGAGATGCCATTATGGAAGCTGTAGCCAAGGATTGTGTTGAATACCTGGAGTGGTATTACACACTTACTGTTTCGCAACGAAACACTGTGAACAACCGCATTGGACATAACCTTGCCGTACTCAATCAGATATTGCGTATTTGCGATCAGGAAAACCAGAAGAATATCCTGGATAAATATCTTCCGGTTTATATGAAATACACCAAAAACGTTGAATTATAACTGATGAATGTGCAACTTCCGCGCATAATACGTCCGTTTTTTCGAAATACAATCTGGCGCAAAACCCCATCGGAGAAAGTGATTTATCTCACTTTCGACGATGGGCCGGTGCCCGAAGTGACTCCTTCGGTTCTCGATATTTTAGATAAATACGGGTGGAAAGCAACTTTTTTTTGTGTAGGCGAAAACGTACAAAAATATCCTGAACTTTACAACGAAGTGCTCCGACGCGGACACCGAACCGGAAATCATAGCTTTAATCATATAAAAGGCTTCAATTACAACACCGAAGCCTATGTTGAGAACGTAAAAAAAGCAGCTGAATATATTTATTCGGATTTGTTTCGTCCACCCTACGGAAGAATCACCCGAAAACAAATCAGCGCTTTGAAAGATGATTATAATATAGTGATGTGGGATGTGATCACACACGATTACGACAAAAAACTATCGCCCGAACAGGTGTTTGCCAATGTTACCAACCACCTGCGCAAAGGCTCCATTGTTGTTTTTCACGACTCGGTAAAAGCAAGCACCAACGTACTTGAGGTATTGCCAAAAGCCATTGAGTTTTGGAAAAATCAGGGTTATGATTACAGATTGCTATAAAATCCATTATTAAATGTGAGCTGTTATGAAAGAATCAATTCTACACTACATTTGGCAACAGAAATTATTCAACGCCCATTCACTTCGCAGCACCGACGGCGAAGCGATTGAAGTGATTGATGTGGGAAAAGCCAACACCGATGCCGGACCCGATTTTTTCAATGCTAAAATACGGATTGGCACTACTATATGGGCCGGAAATATTGAAATCCATGTTCAGTCCGGCGATTGGAACAAACACAATCATCAATCCGACAAAACTTACGACAGCACTATTCTGCACGTTGTAAAAACAGCCGATACAGTTATTTATCGTAGCAACGGAGAAAAAATTCCTCAGTTAGAACTGGAGTATCCGCAATATATAGAGGAGAATTATGAAAAACTAATCAGTGCGCAAAAGTGGATTCCCTGCGCCGGCAGGCTGGAAAAAGTTGTTCACGTATTCATTCAGGATTGGATTACAACTTTACTCTCCGAGAGGCTCGAACAAAAGATGAATGCAATCGATGCCATATTGAAGGAAAACAATCATCATTGGGAAGAAGCTTTTTACATTGTCCTTGCCCGCAGTTTTGGTTTCGGCATCAACAGTCAGGCTTTCGAAATGTTGGCGCGGTCGCTGCCATTATCGGTAATAGCCAAACACAAAAGCAACCTGTTTCAAATCGAAGCCTTGCTGCTTGGACAAGCCGGTTTTTTGGAAAATGACAAGCAGGATGAATACACATTGGCACTGAAAAAAGAATACGATTTTCTTTCGGCAAAATATCAATTAAAAAGAATCAGCGTTGAGCAATGGAAATTACTGCGTTTACGACCCGATAATTTCCCACACATACGCATTGCGCAACTGGCGGCGCTCATTCACAATTCAAGCAAATTATTATCGCACATTATTGATACACCCGAAATAGATACCCTTACAAAATTATTTCAGAGCGAACCTTCGGAATACTGGAAAACACATTATCTTTTGGGACACGAAAGTGTAAAAAAATCGAAGAAATTAGGTAAAACAGCCATTAACGGACTTTTAATAAATACAGTCATTCCTTTTCTGTTTTGCTATGCCACCCGAAAAGGCAACCAGGAACTGAAAGAAAAATCGCTAAGGCTGTATGAACTTTTGCCGGCCGAGAAAAATACGATCATTAACAACTGGAAAATAGTAGGTCTACAACCTGAAACTACTTTCGACACGCAAGCTTTGCTGCAACTGAAAAAACATTATTGCGACGACAAAAAATGTCTTCGTTGCCGTTTCGGACATCAAGTACTTACTATGCAACCAAAATATATTTAACTACCGTAAGCAACAAAAAAATTCAAACTTTATAAATTACAATGAAAAAAATTCTTCTTTCCATCATAATCGTCAGCATTGGTTTTCTGGTTCATTCGTGCGCCAACAAAGCACAGGGGCCCACCGGAGGGCCGAAAGACGAGACTCCACCATCTGTAGTAAAATCGAATCCACTCAATGGTGCACTGAACTTCAAGAAAAAAGAAGTCCAGATTTTCTTCGACGAAAATGTGTCGGTAGAAAATCCCAGCGAAAATGTATTGATTTCGCCACCACAACTCAAGCAGCCCATCGTAAAAGGAAACGGCCGGCTTGTTACCGTGGCTTTCGAAGAAAATCTGGTGGACAGCACCACCTACACCATCAATTTTGGGAATGCCATCGTGGATTTGAACGAAAAAAACCCAATCAAAAATTACAGATTTGCCTTTTCGACTAGCAATGAAATAGATACACTCAAAATATCGGGCATTGTTATCAATGCCGAAAATCTGAATCCAATGTCAAAAATAATGGTTGGTATTTATCGCGAAAATGATGATTCTGTATTTTTTCAGAAACCCTTTCTGCGCATCGGTAAAACCGACGAAAACGGGAAATTCGTGATCGACAATGTGAAAGCCGGAACCTATAAAATATTTGCCCTCGACGATACCAATAAAGACTACTTTCATCAACCCGGCGAAGGCGTAGCTTTTATCGATTCGCTGGTGAAGCCTACTTTCAGATTTGAAGAAATGAAGGATACAGTGTGGAAAGACTCCGTAAATATCGATAGTATACGCACTTACATGGGTACCCGCTTTTTACCCGACAACATTGCCCTGAAATTATTCAAAGAAAATAAAAAACGGCAATACTTTGTAAAATCCGAACGCAAAATTCCACAAAACTTCCAGTTATTTTTCAATACAAAAAACGAAGAATTACCTGTAATTAAACCTCTTAACTTCGAATGGGAAGGAAAATACAGCTTACAAAAAAGTGCTGCAAAAGATACCTTAACCTACTGGATCACCGACTCGCTTGTCTTCCAACAAGACACTCTTGAAATGGAGATGACCTATTACAAAACCGATTCAGTATTCAATTTAGTGCCACAAACCGACACCATCAGTGTTTTTATACGCAAAGCACGCGCCAATCCCCGCGCCAAGAAACAAGAAAGCAAAGCGGCAAAAGTGGTTCATTATGGCTTCAGCACCAATGCAAACGGTACTTTCGAAGTGTATAACCCTATTTACGTTCGGTTCGATGCCCCTTTGGCCAACGCCGATATTTCAAAAATAAAGTTTTCGGAAAAAATTGATACAACATTCAAGGATTTGCCTGTGAAATGGCGACAAAACGACTCAACAAAAATGGTTTATGCCATTGATTATAAGTTTGAACCCGAAAAATCATATGAAATAGAAATTGACTCGGCTGCTTTTCAGAGCATTTACAATTTAACAAGTGATAAATTGAGTGCAAGCTTCAAAGTCAAATCGTTGGATGAATACTCAAGTATAAAAATGTTGCTGGCCACACATGACTCGCTCGTTGTTTTTCAGGTACTCGATACCAAAGATGTGGTGCTTTCCACCAAACCGGCACAACCAAAAGGAACTGTTTTTGAATACCTCAAACCGGGCGACTATTATCTGCGTGCATTTATCGACAGCAACCAAAACGGCATTTGGGATACCGGCGATATCCATGCACGCCGACATCCCGAAGAAGTGTACTATTACAACAAAAAACTTAGTTTGCGTGCCAACTGGGAATTTGAAGAAACATGGGATTTAAAAGCTATTCCTCTTCTCAATCAGAAACCTGCTGAATTGAAAAAGGACGGAAGTAAAAAGGACGGAAATAACTATTAAAATAGCTTCGCTAAGAACAAAGGGTTGGGTGCATTTTGCATTTCCAACCCTTATTTTATACACAATACTCAGTATAGTGTGCAGTATTATTTAAAACCAAACAAAATTGCAAGGAAAATGCATTTTTATAGACCTAACTATCAATTAGATATAAAATTGTTCATTTTTTAAAGTATTTTTATAAGTTCTAAAGTTGATGTAATACCAAATAATATGTACTTTTGTGCCTAATTGCAATGTCCACATTACAAAATGAGCCAAAAAATAGAACATACAGGAATTATCACACGCATCGACAATAACAATATTCAAGTTCAAATCACACAGGTTTCGGCTTGCAGTACTTGCCATGCCAAAAGCGCCTGTACAGCTTCGGACATGGATGAAAAAATCATTGATGTGGTCAGCACCGACAACACTCTTAAAGTAGGTGACAAAGTGCTGCTTACCGGTCAGAACTCGATGGGATTATTCGCCGTACTACTCGCATTTGTCGTTCCCTTTCTTTTAATTCTCCTTCTGCTTTTTATTCTGCGATCGTATACCGACAATGAAGCCCTTTCGGGGACGCTGGCTTTGGCGGTGTTGATTCCATATTTCGCAATACTATCATTATTCAACAAAAAACTAAAAAACAAATTTCAGTTCCAGATTGAAAGAGAGGAAACCAACTGATTTTTAATCTGGATGTTGGAACTAAAAATGCATATAATTACTACAAAAAGCAATGAATTTAATACTCATCTCACTTATTACCCTCGGCTTGGTCGGAGCAGTTTCGTCCATTATTTTATTTTTCACAGCCCAAAAATTTCATGTGTTCGAAGATACACGTATCAACGATGTAGAAGAAGCATTGCCTTCGGCCAACTGTGGTGGCTGTGGTTTTCCGGGCTGCAGGGCTTTTGCCGAAGCTTGTGTGAAAGCCGAAACTATGGATGGACTTAACTGCCCCGTAGGCGGAGCTCCCACAATGGAAAATGTGGCCAACATACTCGGACGAACTGTAGTAGTTACTGCGCCGACGGTAGCTGTGGTTCGTTGCGGAGGAACCTGCGATCATCGCCCCCGCATGAACGAGTACGATGGCGTACAACATTGCTTTATTGCCCACAACTTATACAGCGGCGAAACCGGATGTTCTTTCGGATGTTTGGGCCTTGGCGATTGCGAGGTTTCGTGCGAATTTGATGCCATCAAAGTAAATCCCGTCACTAAACTTCCTGAAGTGGACGAAGATAAATGTACTTCGTGTGGTGCTTGCGTAAAAGCATGTCCTAAATTATTGATTGAACTTCGCAAAAAAGGACCGAAATCAAGACGCATATATGTTAGTTGCAGAAATGAAGACCGCGGCCCGATAGCAAAAAAATCGTGCGATGTAAGTTGTATCGCCTGTACAAAATGCGAAAAGGTATGTCCTCACGAAGCCATTACAATCAGCAACAATCTTGCCTTCATTCACGATGATAAATGTAAATTATGCCGTAAATGTGTAGAGGTTTGCCCTACCAACGCCATCGTTGAATTAAATTTTCCGCCCCGCAAGGTAAAAACGGAGGAAGTAGCCGTGGAAGCATAAAGGAGAAAAACCATACAGAAAACGATAACATTACCAACTAAAATTCCCCTTCACAAATCAGGGGCTAATATAATATGAAAACATTCAGCATCGGAGGAATTCATCCCAAAGAAAATAAATTCTCCGCAGGGAAAAAAATTATTGAAATGACTTTACCGCAACAAGTAGTCATTCCGCTGGCACACTATATCGGTGCACCGAGCGAAGCTATTGTAAAAAAAGGTGACCTTGTAAAAGCCGGACAGCTCATTGGTAAAGCAAATGGTTTTATTTCGGCTAACGTACATTCCTCGGTATCGGGCAAAGTAAACAAAATTGATGTTCAACTCGATGCTTCGGGCTACAAACGACCTTCTGTATTTATTGATGTGGATGGCGATGAGTGGCTGGAAAACATCGACCGTAGCTCGACAATCATTCGCGAATGCCTGCTGCCCAAAGAAGAAATTCTAAAAAAAATCCAGGATGCCGGCATTGTAGGACTAGGTGGAGCCACTTTCCCTGCTCATGTAAAACTCTCACCTCCTCCGGGAAAGAAAGCCGATGTTCTTATTATCAATGCTGTTGAATGCGAACCATACCTCACCTGCGATCATCAGCTGATGCTCGAAAAAGGCGAAGAAATAATTGTAGGTATCACTATTATAATGAAAGTACTGGATGTGAAACGTGCAGTCATTGGTATCGAAAACAACAAACCGGATGCCATTGCCCATTTAAGTAAAATAGCATCTCAATACAAAGGAATTGAAGTAGTGGCATTAAAAGTACAATATCCTCAGGGCGGTGAAAAACAATTGATAGATGCAGTGATCGGACGTCAGGTACCAAGCGGAGCGCTTCCTATCGAAGTAGGTGCCGTTGTTCAAAACGTAGGTACTACATTTGCCATTTACGAAGCTGTTCAGAAAAACAAACCTCTGATCGAAAGAGTAATGACAGTGACCGGAAAATCGGCAGCACAACCATCCAACTACAGGGTTCGTATCGGCACATTGCTTTCGGAGGTAGTAACACTGGCCGGAGGAGTTCCCGAAGGAACAGGTAAAATAATTGGTGGAGGACCAATGATGGGTCGTTCGCTGATGAATCTGAATGTACCAATGGCCAAAGGTAGCGCCGGTATTTTGTTCATGCCCGATGAAGAATCGGTTCGTAAACCCATGAAAAACTGTATCCGCTGTACTAAATGTGTGAGTGTATGCCCTATGGGATTAGAGCCATTTTTATTGATGAATCAGAGCGAAAGAAACATGTGGCCTGAAATGGAAAAGGAACGCGTAATGGATTGTATCGAATGTGGAAGCTGTAGTTACACCTGTCCGTCCAACCGACCGTTGCTCGACTACATAAGATACGGAAAAACAACAGTAGGCGGCATTATTCGCAGCAGAGCAGTAAAAAAATAAAACACTTCAGAAGAATATAATCAATATGGATAAATTAATCATTTCACCCGCTCCACATATACACGGAGGCGATTCGGTTTCGAAAAACATGACGGGTGTTATCATTGCACTGGTACCTGCACTGCTCACAGGATTTTATTTTTTCGGGCTGGGAGCACTTATCGTTACCCTTACAGCGGTTGTTTCGTGCGTGCTTTTTGAATATCTTATACAGCGTTTTCTGCTGAAAGGAGAAACAACAATCATGGATGGTTCGGCAGCACTAACAGGTTTGCTGTTAGCGCTGAATCTGCCCTCAAACATTCCGGTGTGGATGATCATTGCGGGCTCATTGGTGGCAATAGGTATTGCTAAAATGACTTTCGGCGGACTCGGAAACAATCCTTTCAATCCCGCATTGGTAGGACGTGTATTTATGCTTATTTCTTTCCCTGTGGAAATGACCTCGTGGCCACGTCCTGTGCCATTTTCTACAGCTTACCTTGATGCCGAAACAGCAGCCACTCCACTGGCCATGATGAAAGGTCATTTTGGCGAATTGCCCGACACCCTGAATTTATTCCTTGGCAACATGGGCGGATCGATGGGCGAAGTATCGGCCATTGCTATTCTTATTGGTCTTTCATATTTACTTTACAAAAAAATAATAAGCTGGCATATACCGGTAAGCATCCTCGCTACTGTGTTTATTTTCACAGCCATTCTTAACAGGATTCAACCCGAAGCTTACGCCTCGCCGGTAGCACATTTATTTACCGGCGGACTTATGTTGGGGGCTGTATTTATGGCTACCGACTATGTGACTTCGCCAATGAATACCCGTGGTATGCTGGTGTATGGCGTGGGAATAGGAATTATCACCGTGCTTATTCGTGTTTTCGGGGCATATCCCGAAGGAGTTTCATTTGCCATATTGATTATGAATGCATTTACTCCATTAATTAACACCTATATTAAACCAAAACGATTTGGCGAAAAGCGCAAATAAAAACATTGCAATTCAGAAAATAGAATGAAAAAATTAGAATCAAGTTTTAAAAATATGGTGATTGTGCTTTCGGGCATCACACTGTTTGCAGCGTTGGCGTTAGGCTCGGTTTATTCTTTTACAAAAGAACCTATTGCAGCTTCGAAAACCGCCAAACAACAAAATGCAATAAAGGAAGTATTGCCACCCGATTTCGACCATTTGGCCGAGCCTATCGTGATGGAAGGTGAGGAAACACTTATCGTTTACAAAGCCTACAATGCAAAGGGCGAACTGATAGGAGCAGCCGTCGAGTCGTCTTCCAACAGTGGATTCAGTGGGCGTATTCTGGTAATGGTAGGTTTCGATAAGGCAGGAAATATATTCAATTATTCGGTGCTCGAACAAAAAGAAACACCGGGACTGGGCACCAAAATGGTAGACTGGTTTAAAACCGACAAAGGGAACCAAAACATCAAAGGTAAAAACGGAGGAACAGCCAACCTGACGGTAAGCAAAGATGGAGGCGAAATTGATGCCATTACAGCAGCTACAATTAGTTCGCGCGCTTTCCTTCTTACCATCCAAAATGCCTACAAAGCCTTCAAAGCCAACACAGAGGAGAAAGCCATTGTACAACAAACAGATACATTAAACACAGCAAACTAATTAAAGGAGAAAAACAATGAATAATAATTCAAATCTGAAAGTATTCCTGAATGGATTTATAAAAGAGAATCCTACTTTTGTCCTTATCCTGGGAATGTGTCCTACCCTGGCTACCACATCCTCTGCGTTGAACGGATTAAGTATGGGACTCGCCACTGCTTTTGTACTGCTGGGATCAAACGTAGTTATCTCTTTGCTTAAAAATATAATTCCCGACAAAGTGCGTATTCCTGCCTATGTAGTGGTCATCGCCACTTTCGTAACTATCGTTGAAATGTCGATGCAAGCTTACCTCCCTGCTTTGTACGAAAGCCTCGGTTTATTTATTCCTCTGATTGTAGTTAACTGTATCGTACTGGGACGCGCCGAAGCTTTTGCCGCTAAAAACAACGTGCTGAAATCGTCGCTCGATGGATTAGGAATGGGTTTAGGATTTTCCATGGCATTGACAATGCTTGGCTCCATCCGCGAGATACTCGGAACCGGTAAAATTTTTGGATTTACCCTTTATCCCGATAAATATGGCATGCTTTTATTTGTGCTTGCTCCCGGAGCTTTTATAGCGTTGGGATATCTGATTGCATTAATGAACAAATTAAAGAAAGCTTAGTCGCTAAGGAACCATTAAAAAAAACGTAAACAATTATGACTTATATTTTAATTTTCATAAGTGCTGTATTTGTAAACAATATTGTACTGTCGCAATTTTTAGGAATTTGTCCTTTCCTCGGTGTTTCGAAAAAAATAGATACTGCTTTGGGGATGAGTGGCGCTGTGGCTTTTGTAATGACAATTGCTACCATTATTACTTATATCATTCAGAAAACCGTTCTCGAACCTTTCAATATCGGATTTTTACAAACCATTACCTTCATTCTTATTATTGCAGCCCTTGTGCAAATGGTGGAAATTATCCTCAAAAAGGTTTCTCCGGCCTTATACCAGGCATTGGGTGTTTTTCTCCCATTAATTACGACTAACTGCGCTATTCTCGGGGTTGCTATTATGGTTATTCAGAAAGATTTCAACCTGCTCGAAAGTGTAGTATTTGCCATTTCCACCGCCTTAGGTTTCGGACTTGCGCTCGTACTTTTTGCAGGAATTCGTGAACAACTCAGCCTGATTAAATTACCTAAAGGAATGGAAGGCACACCTATATCGTTGGTTACTGCGGGCTTATTGGCCATGGCATTCATGGGATTTGCAGGCATTGTAAAATAAAACCAAACAGCTGATCATACATCAGTTATAAATTCAACAATAAATCGGAAATGAGGATAAAAAACCTTATTTCCGATTTGTTATTTTAATAAATTAGATTTACATTTGCAGGTCCGAAAAAGCAATTGTAATTTGCGGCAGTAGCTCAGTTGGTAGAGCATCAGCTTCCCAAGCTGAGGGTCGCGGGTTCGAGTCCCGTTTGCCGCTCCACTTAAGCATTACGGCTGAAAAACTTCTTTTCAGGCATTTGAAAACAACCATACCTCGCCTTACGAAAGCTTAAAGTCGCTTTGGCCCTTTTCTTCTCTTCATTCATCGACCATTAGGTTATTTTTTCAACAGGTCTGATCTAATGTTCAACAAACAGGTCGTATGCTATAAAGGTATTTACAGTGAATATAAGAATGAAATAAATTACTCAAAACTAAAATATATATGAAGCTACTATATCTGATTCTATTTATGGTGCTAACGGTTTTCAATGCATACGGACAAGAAGCCATAGTGTGGGAATTTCCGACCAAAGCAGGCGTTTATTCATCACCGGCATCTGACGAGAACTGCATCTATATTGGCAGTAACGATTCTTGTCTGTATGCTTTAAGCAAAAAAGAGGGTCAGCTCAAATGGAAATTCAGAACCAACGGACAGCTCAGGTCAACACCATTGATTTACAACGAGAGCGTAATTTTCAACAGTACTGATGGAAATGTTTTTTCACTCCGTAAATCCGATGCTCATTTACAATGGACATTTAAAACCAACGGAGAAAAAAGTTACGACCTGTGGGACTATTATATTTCTTCACCTGTTTGTTCCGAAAATAAAATAGTGATTGGTAGCGGCGATGGAAACGTTTACGCCATAGAACCTGACTCGGGAAAACTGATATGGAAATTCAAAACCAATGGCATTGTGCATGCCACTCCTTTGGTGAATAATAACAAAGTATATATCGGAAGTTATGATGGTGTTTTTTATGCGCTGAATGCTAAAACAGGACAACCTATCTGGCAATTCAAAACTGTAGGCAATGCTTATTTTCCCAAGGGTGAAATACAGAAAGGTGCTGCTATTTATAAACAATCAGTGATTTTTGGTTGCCGCGACTACAATACTTATGCCCTGAACATTGAAACAGGAAGAAGACTATGGAACATTGTAGAAAAAGGAAGTTGGGTAATTGCAACTCCTTTGGTAAGTCAGGATGCCATTTATGTAGGGACATCGGATACGCATAGATTCAATATTTTACAGGCCAGGACCGGAGACTTAAAGCATTCTTTTCCACTGAACATGCGGGTATATGCCGAGGCCGTTTCGTATAAAAACGAAATAATTTTTGGTTGTTTCAATGGAAAATTATATAGCCTAAATCCCGCAAATGCTGAAATCCAACAAATATTTCAAACCACAGGGAGCAAAAAAAATTACTATACTATTTACGGTCAGAACGATGCTTTTAAAGAGAGCTTCAGCTTATATGGCAATGATGTGGAAGCGTCCGAGAAAAAGATTCTTACGCTCGGGTCTATTCTTTCGACGCCTTTTATAGAGCAAGGAATTGCTTATTTTGGAGATAGTAACGGAGTGATTTATGCACTCCGACTAAAATAAAACTGTAAACGGAATACATCGATCGACTCCACTCATTGTATACTCATAGCACTAAAAAGAAAACAGCACAACTCTTTTTTGGATAGAGCCATGCTGTTTCATTAAAAAAAACCTATGAATTATTTTGTACTTATCGACACATCCAATCTATTGCCCTGGGCAAAAAGTTGTTTGGCAAATTTTTGCAAGGACTGCACCGAAAGCTGATCGACAATTTGTTCGTAACCGGTATTAAAATCGGCAGCATATCTGAATTGATTTTCTAACACACTCAACACATATTCGTTTCTTTTCAAATTTTCAGCATGTTGTTTGGCTGTAAACTCTTTTACTTTCTGAATATTGGCAGCGCTCGGACCTGTTTTTTGCAACTGATTTATTACCTCATCAATAGCAGCTACAAGCTCTACACGGCGTTCGGGATCGGTATCGAACATTAAATGGACAATAAAATTACCTTTAGGCGTACTTTTCATTTCAGAAACTACCTGCACACCATAAGTTCCACCCAGTTTTTCGCGAATCACTTCATCGAGTACAATGTCAAGGATTTGTTTCACTGCATCCAGTTGAATTTTGTTTTGCAAAGTGTAATCAAGTTTACCTGAATAAATCAGATCGGTAGTTGATTTGGGAACTTCCATTGCACGGATAGCGTTATTGGCATGTTTGCCTGTGCGCACCGGCAGGAATTTTTCATTGAATGCAGCCTTTGCAGGTGCTGAAGGCAATGATGCAATGTATTGTTCTACCAGTGCTTTTAATGTTTCAGATTTCACATTTCCAACAATCGTGAAGGTGAAATTACTTGCATTGGCAAAACGTTCGGTGTAAAGTTTCAGCATGGTATCGTAGTTGGCTGTCTCCATGTCTTTCGCTGTGATAAAACGTCCGAGAGGGTGCGCTTGATACAGAGTACTGATGACTGAATCAGAGAAGGCAACCATCGGATTACTTCCAAGATTGGCCAAAATTCCTTTGGTACGGTTAGCAAAAGAAGTATATGCCACATCATCTTTGCGCACTCCGGTGAAATTGAGATAAAGCAACTGCATGGCTGTTTCGAGATCTTTTACATTTGACTTACCCGAAATTTCTTCGTTATAAGTATCCACACTAAATCTCATACTTACATTTTTGCCCGAAAGCACTTTCTTTAAATCGCTGGCGCTGAAGTAAGCAGGACGCCCAACATTCTTATTTGCATATTCTGACGTGTACGCCACTCTTCGTGAATGATTTTACGTTCTTTGTCAATGTCCTTATCTTGAAGCAACAAAAAGCTGGACCAGTCGTGCAAAATAAGCAGACACGAATCCAAAGCCGCTTTGCGAGCAGTAGGCACTGCATCGATATTATAATATGGTATAGTCGAAACTGGTACCCGCGTTCAGGTTTTGTCCGTAATTCACACCTATGGTTTCGAGGTACGAAATAATTCCTTTTCCCTTGTCGTCGTTGCTGAAATTTTTACTTCCGTTAAAAGCCATGTGTTCGAGGAAGTGCGCCAAACCGCGCTGATGATCTTCTTCGAGCACCGAACCTACTTTTTGAACGATGTAAAAGTTAGCCTGATTTTCAGGTAAATTATTCTTACGGATATAATAAGTCAATCCGTTCTCAAGTTTTCCGATACGAACATATTTATCGATCGGAATGGGTGGCATTTGTTGCTGAGCGAAAGTATTGAGTACAACAACAATCAGTACTGCTAAAAACAAATAAGCTCTTTTCATTACTTAACTTTTTTTTGGTTACTACTATTGATAATTAAATTTGATATATATAGAGAGAAAAACTTCAGTTCATCTTCAATCAGGACACGAAATAAAAAAAGCAATATATTAAGTTAAACGCTGCGAAGACAAAGTTTTTTTCTTATAAAACAAAATATTTTTATTGAAAAACAATAAAAATACAATGAATTTTGATTTCATATTTTCTTTGTGGTAATGGAATGCACAGAACTACGGTTTTTGATTTACTCATTTCTCAGCTCAGAAAAGAGAACATTTTCCGGGCTGTTCATTGCCTGTTTGGCGTCACAATATCCACAGAGTGGGTTTATGCTTTCTATTTTGTACACAAAAGAAACAGTTGTAAATTATTTTGCACAAAAATAAATCATTTTCAGCAACACTATTAACAATTTTCACTTAATATGCTATGCAAAACGATATTTTTTTGTAGTTTTGCGCACAAGTACGCTTTTCTCCTGAAAGTATTATAGTAAACACAAATATCTAATATGAACATCAAACACAAAACACTGCTGTTAACGGCAATCTCTGTAGTTTTCTTAGGTTTAGGATTACAAAGTTGTTCCGTTGCGTCGAAGGGTAAAACGAATGTTGCTGCCCCGAGCGATACAACAAGAAGTATCGCAAATTATTTTATTCCAGCTACTACAAAAAAAATGACTCCGAACGAAAAAGGATTCATTATGCGTTGGTTGCTCTTGGAGCCCATCAACAAACCCAATCGTGGTAACACTGTTTTTACCGACAGTTATTTACGAACTACATTTGCTACAGAGTTCTTTCCTAACCAACTTACGGTACTTCCTAAAAACGGAGAAAAAGTAAAAGTAGGCGATCAGGAACTTACATGGCATGCATTGGAAAGCATTACCAACTACAATGTTAAATTGTTCCGTTTTGCTTATGGATTAAGAAAACAACATTATGGTGTTATCTTTTGGGCTGTTACTGTAATCGATAGTCCTGTGGAAATGAAAAACGTGCGATTGGCTGCCGGATCAAATTCAGCTTCAATGTGGTGGTTGAATGGAAAAGAAGCGTTGCTTCTTTCGGGAGACAGACGTATGGTAGTAGATGATGGTGTT
>JAYFRI010000256.1:0-4410 GCA_034926015.1 Paludibacter sp.
TGGTAAGCAATTCCACACCTTCATTGTAATTAACTCTGAATTCGTTACTTAACTCATCGATAGCTGCTGTAAAGTACCGGCTGTTATCAACACATACCGAAATACTCACCGCCGAGGACTGAATAAGCGAAACCTTAAGCCTGTGTTTATTCATTACCGTAAACAGTTTCGATAAACTTTCCTCCAGCACAAAAGAAAAATCGCGTGGACGAACAGTAACAAGCACCTGATGTTTCCGTAAAATTAAAATAGGAACATCAATCGCACTTTCTGTTTTCGCTTTTATCACCGAACCCGCTTCGTCGGGATTTCCAAAGGGACGCACATACAAAGGAATGTTTTTGTTCTCGAGGGGTTTAATCGTTTTCGGGTGAATAATCTGTGCACCACTGTAAGCCAGTTCCACAGCATCGAGATAAGTAAGTTCGGGGATCAACACTGTGTCCGGAAAAATGCGTGGATCGGCATTCAGTATACCGGGAACATCTTTCCATATGCTTACACTTTCGGCATCGAGCAAATGTGCCACCACGGCAGCCGTGTAGTCCGAACCTTCGCGACCCAGGGTCGTGGGATCACCTTTTATGTTGGCACCGATAAAGCCCTGGCCTATGTACATCCGGCTTTTTTCGAAATCGGCCGCAGCTTTGAGTCGGATCTGCGATTCCTCCATGCGCACATTGGCTTCACGAAAATTGCTATCGGTCACAAGTAGTTTTCGCATATCGAGCCAGGTGTTTTGCATCCCCGATTCGAGTAAAAACGCCGAAACTATTTTTGTGGAAATCACTTCGCCATACGACACCAAATGATCGTACCAACGATCGTAATCGTCGCCAATACCATTGTTAATAAGTGCGTGTAATTTGTCAAACAAAGTGACGACTGCGTTTCTTCCGTTTTCGGGTGATTGAAAAAGCTCATCAATGATTTGGTAATGAAACTCTTCTACTTCGGCCAACTTTTGAAGCGATGCCTTCCGGTCGGCTTTCATAAAATGATCGAGTACTATTTCCATGGCGTTTGTAGTTTTTCCCATGGCCGACACTACAATGAAAAGATCGTCGTTTACTCCCGACAATATGCGAACGATGTTACGGATACCTTCTGCCGAACGTACAGATGCTCCACCAAATTTATATACTTTCATCTTTTATTGCTTAAGCTGTTTGTTTTTTTCTGAGTCAATAACAGTTTGATTTGTTTTTCGTTTCGTTTTTTAATCTACAAAAGTAAAATAAAAAGAGAAAATCCCATATGTTATCAGGATTTTCTCTCTTCTGTAATTTTAAATTTTTCAGAATTCTGAAAAGCAGATGTCACGAAGACATCTGCAAAAAGGATATTTTATTATTTCTTTTTAAACAATTCCCTGCGCCAGCATTGCTTTGGCTACTTTCAGGAAACCGGCGATATTGGCACCTTTCATGTAGTTGATGTAGCCATCTGCCTCACGTCCATAAGCCACACACTGATTGTGTATTTCGCTCATGATTTGGTGCAATTTGGCATCTACTTCGGCAGCTGTCCACGAAATATGCATGGCATTCTGAGTCATTTCGAGACCCGAAGTTGCCACACCACCTGCATTCACAGCTTTGCCGGGACCATACATTATCTTATGTTTCAGGAACATTTCGATGGCTTCGGGCGTACAACCCATATTAGAGATTTCGCCAACGCAAATCACGCCATTGTCAATCAAATGTTTTGCATCCTCTTCGTTGAGCTCATTCTGTGTAGCACAAGGCAGGGCAATGTCCACTTTCACTTCCCACGGACGACGATTAGGTACAAATACAGCACCAAATTCTTCGGCATACGGAGCCACTATGTCGTTACAGGTAGCACGCAGTTCGAGCATATACTCAATTTTTTTGCCCGAGATACCATTTTCATCATAAATATAACCATCAGGACCTGAAATAGTCACTACTTTTCCACCCAGTTCGGTAGCTTTCAGGGCAGCGCCCCATGCCACATTGCCAAAGCCTGAAATAGCAATTGTCTTGCCTTTGAGGCTGTCGCCTGCTGTTTCGAGCATTTGTTTCACAAAGTACAAACCTCCAAAACCTGTTGCTTCGGGACGAATGAGCGAACCACCGAATTCAAGACTTTTCCCGGTAAGCACTCCTGTGTTTTCGCGGGCCAGCTTGCGATACATTCCGTAAAGATATCCGATTTCGCGGGCGCCTACCCCAATATCTCCGGCCGGAACATCTGTTTCAGGACCAATGTATCTCCACAATTCAACCATATAAGCCTGACAGAAACGCATCACTTCAGCATCCGATTTGCCACGTGGGTTAAAGTCGGAACCTCCTTTTGCACCACCCATAGGCAAGGTGGTAAGTGCATTTTTGAATATTTGCTCGAATCCAAGAAATTTAAGGATCGACGGATTAACTGAAGCATGGAAACGCAAACCGCCTTTGTACGGGCCTATTGCATTGTTGAACTGAATGCGGTAGCCAAGATTTACCTGTACATCACCGCGGTCGTCGACCCATGGCACTTTAAATGTAAAGATGCGATCCGGTTCCACCAGCCGTTCAGCAATTTTTGCTTTTTCAAATTCAGGGTGTTTGTTGTATTCTTCTTCAATAGTCGACAGCACTTCGCGCACTGCCTGCAGATATTCATGTTCTCCCGGGTGCTTCGCTTCGAGCGATTGCATTAATTTTTCAATATTCATAATATAGTTTTTAAGAATTGATTCTATGTACTTTTACTTTCAAATTGTAAGCTGCCGTTCAAAAGAAAGTCAAATGGTTGAGCAGAAATAACAAAACGTCATACACATCTTCATATTTAAGACTCCAACCCATGATTTTCACTCTCTAAAGCAAACAATTCGCCCACACTGCTTACGTTTTGATTTCGGTGCAATTTTACGGTTTTTATTTGTTATAATCAAATAATTTGAACATTATTTGAAAAAAACTTTTTTCGCTTGTAATAATGGATATTTAGAAATATATTTACAGTTCAAAAACATTGATCCCGCATGAATACTCCCAGCATAAAAAAGCTTTATTTCAAAGATACTACTTTTGCCAATCTGATGCGCCACCGCATTTACAACGTATTATTGTATGCAAGTAAATATGACGCTTTTATACTTGAGGAAGATGGGCGCATCGACGAACAACTCTTCAATGAATACACCGCTTTAAACCTCAGGTATGCGCCACGGTTTACACTGGTTTCGAGCCCCGAGGAAGCTACAGAATTACTGAAAGAGCGCTCGTTCGAACTTGTTATTTCTATGCCAAGCGGCGATAGCATCAACCCTTTCGAGTGGGCGAAGGGAGTAAAAGCAAAATTTCCTGAAATTCCGATTGTAGTGTTAACTCCTTTTTCCAAATCGGTTTCGCAGCGCATTGCCAATGAGGATTTAAGTGCTATCGATTATGTATTCAGCTGGTTGGGAAATGCCGATATACTGCTGGCCATTATCAAACTGATCGAAGATAAAATGAATGTGGAGGAAGATATTAAATCGGTAGGCGTACAAGTAATTTTGTTCGTCGAAGATTCCATTCGGTTTTACTCCTCTATAGTGCCACAACTGTATAAATATGTGTTTACGCAGTCGCGTTCGTTTATGACTGAAGCGTTGAACGAACATGAACAAATGTTACGCATGCGCGGGCGTCCCAAGATTTTACTGGCACGTAACTACGAAGAAGCCATGGAACTCTACAATAAGTTTCAGAAAAATATGCTTGGCGTCATCACCGATGTTAGTTTTTCGCAAAACGGAATAAAAAACAAAGATGCAGGGATTAATCTCTGCCGCAATATCAGGTCCGTCGACAAGCTGATTCCGCTGATTGTGGAATCCACCGACAGCAACAACAAGATAGGTGCCGACGAAGTAAAAGCAGGATTCATAAACAAACTTTCCTCTACTTTTAATCTTGATTTAAGAGAAAAAATCACAAACAATTTCGGATTTGGCGATTTTGTATTTATAAATCCCGAAACCGATGAAGTGGAAGTCAGGGTCAAAAACCTGCGGGGTTTACAGGAAAGCATATTTACAGTGAGCGATGCGTCGCTCTACTATCACGTATCGCGAAACAATATTTCGCGCTGGTTATACTCCAGGGCAATGTTTCCGTTGGCCGAATTTCTTAAAAACATAAATGTCGACAACGAAATATCCACCGACTTGAACAAGGTGCGCCAGATTATATTTGATGCAATCGTTCATTACCGGAAAATCAAAAACAGAGGGATTGTTGCCGTTTTCCAACGGGACAGATTCGATCAGTACTCCAACTTTGCGCGCATTGGCGAAGGGTCGCTGGGCGGAAAAGGGCGCGGACTTGCCTTTATCGATGCCATGATCAAACGCAACGACAGCTTTGAAAAATTCGAAAACAGTCAGATTACAATTCCTAA
>JAYFRI010000052.1:0-2565 GCA_034926015.1 Paludibacter sp.
GTTAAACTGAGGTTTATCCCCGAAAATCAGAGTTGGTTCAGGTCGAAGCTGAACATGGAGTCGGTAGGTAATTTGGTGGTGATTAACCCACAACAGATACCATTGGATGATATAGAGGCGCGTATTGTGAAGCGTTTGTTCGATATTCTGTTTTCGTTAGCGTTTATTGTGCTTGTTTTCAGTTGGTTTTTCCCACTGATAGCGTTGTTGATAAAACTGAGTTCGAAAGGACCTGTGTTTTTTGTACAGGAACGAACGGGGATCAATAACAAGACTTTCAGATGTTTAAAGTTCAGGAGCATGCGTGTGAACGATGATGCGGATAGTAGGCAAGCTACAGCAGGTGATGACAGAATAACAGCTTTGGGCAGGTTTATGCGCAAGACGAATATAGATGAATTGCCGCAGTTTTTCAATGTGTTGTTGGGTCAGATGTCGGTGGTGGGGCCACGTCCGCATATGTTGAAGCATACGGAGGAATATTCAGCATTGATTGATCATTATATGGTGCGTCACTACGTAAAACCCGGAGTAACGGGTTGGGCACAGGTGAATGGTTACAGAGGCGAAACAGATGAACTGTGGAAAATGGAGAAAAGGGTTGACTATGATATGGATTATATCGAAAACTGGTCGTTCTGGTGGGATTTGAAAATCACTTTTCTGACTACTTTCGGGAGACGAACTTATCGGAACGCGGGGTGATTGAATTTTAAACACGAATTAAGAACGAATTAAATACGAATTAAAACGAATTGAGAATTAAGACGGGTAAGGCAATGAATAATTGTAAACAGATTCCGGTCAAGAGAGAAAGGGGATATATTGGCGGGATTTAGTGCAATGAATAACAGTAATGATGTGTCCTTAATTCGTATTTAAGAAAAAAACTTTCAACAAACAATAGATATGGAAACAATGATTATTTTATTTTCGTTCGGGATGCCCGAAATACTTTTGATAGCGCTTGTGGTGTTATTGCTTTTTGGTGGAGCAAAAATACCTGAGTTGATGCGCGGAATAGGGAAGGGTGTAAGCGAATTCAAAAAAGGGGTGAGGGATGTGGAGAATGAAATTAAAAACACCGACACGAAAGAGGAGGACAAAAAAGCCTGATAGCGCCCTTGTAGGGATGCTTTATCTGAACGCATGAAACTATTCAGTAAAAAAACAGCCGGTGAAGCCAATACTTTTTGGGATCATCTGGAGGTGCTTCGGTGGGCGCTGCTGCGTGTGCTGGCAGTGTTGGTGCTGTTGGTGACTGTGCTGTTTGGTAACCGTGACTTTTTGTTCGACGACATTATCTTTCCTCCGCTGCGGTCGGATTTCATTGTTTATCAGCTTTTTTGCCGAATGGGGGAGTGGCTCAATATGCCGGGGCTTTGTCCGGGCGATTTTAGTATTCAGCTTATCAATATTCAACTGTCGGGGCAGTTTATGGCGCATATCAGCACAGCTTTCACCATCGCGCTGGTGCTTTCGGTGCCTTACTTGTTGTACGAGTGCTGGCGGTTTGTGGCGCCGGCCCTGTATCCGGCCGAAAGGAGAAATGTAGGTCTTGTGTTTTTTATCTCTTCTTTTCTTTTCTACCTTGGCGTTGTGGTGAGTTATTTTCTTGTGTTCCCGCTGACCATTCGCTTCCTGGGAACTTATAATGTTTCGGCGCTTGTGCCGAATCAGATTTCTATCCAGTCCTACCTCGATACGCTGTATATCCTTATTTTCTCGATGGGTATAATGTTCGAAATGCCGGTGCTTGCTTATTTTCTGTCGCGAATGGGAATTGTTACGCGGCAAATGCTACAGTCGGTACGGCGCTATGCTTTCGTGGCTATCCTTGTGTTGGCAGCCATTATCACACCTACTACCGACCCTTTTACAATGCTCGTTGTGGCTATGCCGCTGTATTTGCTTTACGAAGTGAGTATATTGGTGTGCAGGAAGAAGAATGAATAATTGATAATTGATAATTCATAAAGAAAACCCGAAACTCAAATTATCAATTATCTCTGATGCTTCATTGATTTAATAAAATAAGGAGGTGCTTGTTTTTGAACCTTATAAAACCCCTCCGTTTCACTCGTCCCCTTAGAAAGGGGACATCTGCTCAGTGCGAAATTTATCAAAATATCAAAATATCAAATTTCTCAAATCTTCAAATTATCAATTATCTCTGTCGCCCCATCGATTTAATAAAATAAGTAGGTGCTTGTTTTTGAATCTTATAAGACCCCTCCGTTTCGCTCGTCCCCAAAGAAAGGGGACATCTGCGCAGTGCGAAATTTATCAAATTAATACTATTCAGAAAGGTTTCAGGTATTTAAATAAATCTATACAGTGTACAAAATCCCGCGGACTATGATCTCCCCTTTTTAAGGGGAGTACCCGAAGGGGGAGGGGTTTATTGAAATTATAAAAAAACATCATCATTATGTCAGACCAATTAAACACACTTCCGGTAATGAAGCCTTTTCGCAGAAAACTGCGTAAACAAATGACTGCTGCTGAAGTGGCTTTATGGTTGATGATAAAAAACAAACAATTGGATGGAGAACGTTTTCTCAG